>JAOTYQ010000152.1 GCA_029861725.1 Acidimicrobiia bacterium
CGGCGGTGGGGCGACGGTTACGATGCGTCTCCCAGTCAAGATGACCCCATCGTCCTCGGGCAACGCGCCAGCCTGAGCACATCCTGCGGTGAGCCGGAGCCGGTGGCAAGGTCCAGCGATCACCATGATCGACATCGACGACTGTTGGGCTCTACCCGCTCGGCGTCTGCGAGGCTGGTTGGGTGGCAAAGCTGATTGCACCGGTAGTCCCGGCAGGTGCCATGGCAAACGAGCCCCAGCCGGAGATCACCATCGATGAGGAACTGATGCTCCGACCGTGGACGCACGACGACGTAGCCGTGGCGATAACGGCCTTCGCTGCCGCCGACATTCAGCACTGGCACTTCCGACGCTTCGACACCAAGTTGGAGGCGGCCGAGTGGATCACCGGTCTGAACCGGGGGTGGGCTGAAGAGACGTGCGCTACGTGGGCGATCGTGTTCCGCCCCGAGGCCATGGTTGTGGGGCGTGTTTCGATCCACACCGACCTCGAAGACGGACATGGGGAGGTCTCCTACTGGGTGCTGCCTCACGCTCGGGGCAAGGGAGTGGCTACCCGAGCATGCGTTGCTGCCACCGAGTGGGCCCACGCCCTCGGCCTGAATCGCATCCAGCTCCAGCATTCCACCCGCAACCAGGGATCCCGTCGGGTCGCTCTGAAAGCTGGGTTCGTTGAGGAAGGGGTACGTCGAGGGGCCAACCTCCACGCTGATGGGTGGCATGACATGCGCCTCTACTCTCGCTTGGCGGACGACCCGGTCTGATCGAGGCGATCCGTGAGGCCGACCGCCTTCGGTGCCGGTCCTGGTAGTCCCGACTGCGCTGGTGGGCGATGCTGCCCTGGCCTGGCTGTGCTACCCCTCGGCTTCAGCCTCGAGGTAGGCCTTGTGAGCCGTCAGCAGCGCCCGTCCGATTCTCGACTTGCCGAAGTTCCGGTAGAAGAACCCCAGCACTCCTGAGGCAGTGAGGTCGCTGATGACGAGGTGATGCGTGACTCCGACGTCGGTGGCCGTGAACTCGTCGACGAAGTGACCCCTGGTCGTGATTCTCGAACCAGCCTGGTATTCCTCGTCGAACTCGACGACAACGCGATTGACGTCGACGACCTTGGAGACACCTGAGCGTGTCATGAGGCCCTCGTTGGTCCTGATGGTCAAGGAATCATCGCCCTGTTGGACGAGCTCGACACTGGCCAGGCCTGGCATCAGGCTGATCACCCCGGCATAGTGCTCACCGAGGTTCTCGACCTCGTGCTTCACGCTGTCGATCGTGCAATCGATCTGGTTGGAGCCCTCGAACCACACAGACATGGACTCGTCTCCCTATCCAAGCAGCGACGGCGGCCGCTGGAGTCGCTGGTGTCAAACTACAGGGACCACGATCTCGGTTCGAACGGTGTCTAGATCGAAAGGGGTCCGGCCCAAGAGGAGGACGTGAGTGTCACCGCTCCGAAATCCCGGAGCTCCGCCGATGCCCAAATCGGCTCGTGTCCCCTCCTCCCGTCGGCGCCTACGGAGGGTCCAAGGTCTCTAGCCGTTCCGCAGCGGTCGTTGGACGGTCCCACTATGGGAGCCGAGTCTTGGACCGCTGCTCGTGAGTCGAGTCTCTTCGACTGGTTGCTCGAACCGGAGGATCCGGCGGTGAGGGCCATGGCACTCGAGCGGCTGTTCGGACGCGAATCTGATGATGATGAAGTCGTGGCGGCACGATCAGAAGCGATGGTCGTCGACCCGATCGCCGGCATCCTCTCGGCGCAGGACGACGAAGGCTGGTGGGTCAAACCGGGACCAGGCTATTCGCCCAAGTACACCGGCACGGTATGGAACCTGAGCTTCCTCGCCCAGCTCGGAGCCGATGCAGTTGATCCTCGGGTGCAGCGAGCGTGTGAGTATGTGATGACCTACACCGCCACGTCGGCCGGAGGCTTCGGCTGCTCCTCGGTTGCGACCGAACGTCCAGCACCACCGTCATCGGTCATTCATTGTCTCAACGGAAACCTCGTGCATGCCTTGATCCGGTTTGGGCACGTCGACCACCCGATCGTTCGCGCCGCCACCGACTGGGCCGCCCGGCACATCCTCGGTGAGGACGTCGAGCGATGGTACGCAAACACCCCTCGACCCGGTTTCGTGTGCGGAAGCAACGACGGCCAACCCTGCGCTTGGGGAGCGATCAAGGCGTTGCGGGGACTGGCCGCCATCCCGGGGCCAAGCCGAACCGACCGCGAGACCCGCGCAATCCGAGCCGGGATCGACTTCCTCCTGTCGACCGATCCTGCCGACGCCGACTATCCCATGGGATACGGCAACACAAACCCATCCTCATCCTGGTTCAAGCTCGGCTTTCCCTCGGGATACGTCAGCGACGTGCTGCAGAACCTCGAGGTGCTCGCCGACCTCGGGCTGGCGCGCGATTCCCGCCTCGATCACGCCTTCGATTGGCTGCTCGGAGTCGCTGACCACGACGGGCGATGGACGAACCGATACGCCTACACGGGCAAGACCTCGGCACTTATCGACAACCAGGGCCAGCCGTCGAAGTGGGTTACGCTGCGGGCTTGCACGGTCCTCCAAGCCCGCCACAACGATTGAGCGCCAACATCACGCAGCTCCGCCCTACCCGCTTGAGTGATCGGCACGGCGTCGAGCGAGGATCGAACTCGACCATGATCCTGCTGATCGGCCAAACGTGACCGTAGACCCTAGACACGATGCGACCCAGGTTGGAGAGTCGGACCATGAGCGTTCCTGACTATGTCAAGCACGATCGGCTGAAGGCCTGGGTGGACGAGATGGTCGCGCTGTGCGCACCCTCCGAGGTTTACTGGTGCGACGGATCCGACGAGGAGTACGATCGTCTGTGCCAGGAGCTGGTCGACGCCGGCACATTCATCCCCCTCAACCAGGAGAAACGTCCGAACAGCTTCCTCGCCCGGTCGGATCCGAGCGATGTGGCCCGTGTCGAGGACCGCACCTACGTCTGCTCGCGCACCGCAGACGACGCAGGGCCGACGAACAACTGGATGGATCCCGACGAGATGAAGGGGATCCTTCGGGGCCTGTTCGACGGCTGCATGGCGGGCCGCACCATGTACGTGATCCCGTTCAGCATGGGTCCGCTCGGATCCGACATCGCTCAACTGGGTGTGGAGATCACCGACTCCGCCTACGTGGCGGTGAACATGAAGATCATGACCCGCATGGGTCGGGCCGCAGTCGAGGTGCTCGGAGCAGACGGCGACTTCGTCCCCTGCCTGCACACTGTCGGAGCTCCTTTGGCCGAGGGCGACGAGGACGTGCCGTGGCCGTGCAATCCCGACGTGAAGTACATCGTGCACTTCCCCGAGGAGCGGTCGATCTGGAGCTACGGTAGCGGCTACGGTGGCAACGCCCTGCTCGGCAAGAAATGCCTCGCCCTGCGTATCGCCTCGACGATGGCACGCGACGAGGGATGGCTCGCAGAGCACATGCTGATCATGGGTATCACCGACCCGGGCGGAGAGAAGACGTTCATCGCGGCAGCGTTTCCGAGTGCCTGCGGGAAGACGAACTTCGCGATGCTCGTTCCACCTCAATCATTTCTGGAGGAGGGCTGGAAGGTCACCACCGTTGGTGACGACATCGCCTGGATCAAGCCGTCCCCTGACGACGGCAAGCTGTATGCGATCAACCCGGAGTCCGGCTATTTCGGCGTTGCCCCGGGCACCTCGCTCGAGACGAACCCCTCCGCGATGGCGTCGATCCGGGCCAACGCGATCTTCACCAACGTCGCCCTCACCGACGATGGCGACGTCTGGTGGGAGGGCATGGACGGCGATCCGCCGGCCCACGCGATCGACTGGCAGGGCAACGACTGGACACCCGACGCCGACCGCAAGGCCTCGCACCCGAACGCTCGGTTCACCGCCCCGGCCTCGCAGAACCCGGCGCTCGACCCCGACTGGGACGATCCGAAGGGTGTCCCGATCAACGCCTTCGTCTTCGGTGGTCGCCGATCGGGGACGATCCCGCTAGTCGTGCAGAGCTTCAACTGGGTGTACGGAGTGTTCATGGCCGCCACGATGGGTTCGGAGACGACGGCTGCGGCGTTCGGCGAGCAAGGTGTCGTACGTCGCGATCCCTTCGCCATGTTGCCGTTTGCGGGCTACCACATGGGCGACTACATCAACCACTGGCTGTCGTTCGGCCGCAGTATCTACAACCCTCCCCGCATCTTCAAGGTCAACTGGTTCCGCCGCAACGCGGAGGGCTCGTTCGTATGGCCCGGGTTCGGCGAGAACATGCGGATCCTGCAATGGATCGTCGAACGCTCCAACGGCCGGACGGTCGGCGTCGAGAGCCCGCTCGGCTGGATGCCCCGCTACCAGGACCTCAACTGGAAGGGCCTGGAGGACTTCACCGAGCAGGACTTCCTCGAGTGCCTCTCGCTCGATCGTGCCGAATGGGATGCGGAGCTGCTCCAGATCGAGGAGTTGTTCATGCGGCTCCACACCCGTCTGCCGTCGGAGATGGCGGCGATCCGATCCCTGGTCGCCAGCGCCCTGTGGCGGTCACCCGACCACTGGGAGATGAATCCCGACCCGACCTGAGCCCCAGGCGATCGACCCCGACGACCTGGTCCGCCGGCGATCACCGGCCCGTCGCTGCCCTCGAAGGCAGTTCATGACCCTCAGTGATGGCCGAACGAGCGCCCAGGCTGCGCGCTTCCCGTCTGTCGGAAGTGTTCTTTCGGGGAGAAGTTTGCCGTCGAGATGGACAGGCAGTCGGTCTCTGGCATCAGCTAGCGTGGATCCGACAGAGAGGAACCGAAATGGGTAGCGTCTCGCTCGCCGACTATGTCTCCCTCGATCCCACCGCGGGCCTTTGGGAGCGCGTGTTCACGGTCGCTCCGCTCGTCCTCATCGGGACCCTCGATCTCGGTGGCGAGGTCGATCTGGCACCGAAGCACATGGTGGCCCCGATGGGGTGGGGTCCGTATTTCGGCTTCGTGTGCACCCCGCGCCACGGGACGTACCGCAACGTCGAACGGGAGGGCACGTTCACCGTCAGCTACCTGCGTCCCGATCAGATCGTGCTCTCGAGCCTGACCGCCGCCCCCCGCTGCGAGGACGACTCCAAGCCGATCGTGGCCGCTCTCGACACCTTCCCGGCCGCCAACGGACGTGACGTCTTCGTCGCCGGCGGCTACTTCTACCTGGAGTGCCGCACGGAACGGATGATCGACGGCTTCGAGGGCAACAGCCTCGTCGTCGGCGAGATCACCGCCGCCTACGCCGACGAAGCCGCCCTCCGCATCTCCGACGGCGACGACCAGGAGGCCGTCGAGCGGTCTCCTCTGCTGGCCTACTTGGCCCCCGGTCGCTGGAGCGAGATCCGGGCGAGCCACTCCTTCCCCTTCCCCGTCGGGTTCGAGCGGTGAGGGCCTGGTAGTGGATGACTTGGCGGCCTCACTGGTCCATCACCTCGGCCAGGTCCGTGACGACCAGATCGACCTGCTGCGCCGACTCGTGCTCAGCGAGTCGCCGTCGCTCGTCCCCGCCGCCCAGGACGAGATCCTGGGCGTGCTCACCACCGAACTGAAGGCCCTCGACCTCGAGGTCGAGTACGTTCCAGGCCAGGAGACCGGAGGCCATCTGCTGGCGCGGGCGCAGTCCAAGGTCGAGGGCGCCCAACTGCTGATCGGCCACTGCGACACGGTGTGGCCGCTGGGAACCCTCGATCACATGCCGCTGGAGATCGATGACGGCCGGATGCGGGGGCCCGGGGTCTACGACATGAAGGCAGGGCTGACCCAAATCATCTTCGCCCTGCGGGCCCTTCGGGAGGTGGGGGTGGCCCCGGCACTGCCGCCGATCGTGTTCATCAACTCCGACGAGGAGATCGGCAGCCGGGAGTCGAAGGCCCACATCATGGACCTGGCCCGCGATGTCGAGCGAGCCTTGGTGCTCGAGCCGTCGCTCGGCCCATCGGGCAAGCTCAAGACAGCCCGAAAGGGCGTCGGGCGCTTCACTCTGACCGTGAAGGGCCAGGCCGCCCACGCCGGCCTCGACCCCGAGGCAGGAGCCAGTGCCATCCTCGAGCTGTCTTTCCTGATCCAGCAGCTGTTCGCCCTCAACGACCCGGAGCGGGGTGTGACCGTCAACGTCGGGATGATCGACGGCGGCCTCCGGCCGAACGTCGTGGCTCCCAAAAGCACAGCGACGGTCGACGTGCGCGTGCTCCACCAGGAGGACGTGCCCCGCATCGAGGATGCCATGCGGAGTCTCCGACCCAGCACCTCAGGGGTCGAGATCGAGGTCGAGGGTCGCATCGGACGACTCCCCCTCGAGCACAGCGGCCGCAACCGTACCCTTTGGAAGTTGGCCCAGGAGTGCGGCAACTCCTTGGGGATGCGGCTCGAGGAAGGCACGGCCGGCGGGGGCTCCGACGGCAACCACACCAGCCTCCACACAGCCACCCTCGATGGCCTCGGGGCTGTTGGCGACGGCGCACACGCCCAGCACGAGTACATCGACATCGAGGCGACCCTGGACCGCACGGCCCTGCTGGCGCTCCTGCTCGCCACCCCGGCCTGAGACAGCCCGTGAACCGGCCCCCAGAGCTCATCGCACCCCACTCGGGAGACCTGTGACCTACAACCTGTTCCTCAGCTCGCTGACCCGGATCAGCACCTTCGCCGAACGACCCCCGGGTTTCGAGAAGCGCCCGAGGTCGACGTGGAAGACCGGCGACTACGTCGTGATCGAGCTGGCCGACACGGTCAGGAACCAGAGCGTCGAGCTGGCAGACGCCCGGATGGCCGATGCCTACGCCGGGGCCAGGATCGTCGGGGCCCTGGGCGAACGGGCGGCGACGCTCGAGTCGGTCGGGGGCTGGCGGGCCATCGGGGACGACGGCGCGGTCAACATGATGACGGCGGCCGGGCTGATCGGCCGCATCACGTCGCGTTCCGCGCTGATGCCCCCGCCCAATCCGGCCCGCTACCTCGGCCACGCCACCCTCGACGGTAAGCCAGTGGCGATGCAGGACTTCGTGCCGACACCGTCAGGGGCGGCGTTCGACACCCCGATCGTACTCATCATCGGGACCTCGATGTCGGCGGGCAAGACCCTGGCCGGTCGGGTCATCATCAGGCAGCTGAAGGAGCGGGGCCTGAGGGTGGTCGGGACCAAGCTGACCGGAGCCGGCCGCTATCGGGACGTGGTGAGCTGGGGCGACGCCGGGGCTGATGCGGTGTACGACTTCGTCGACGGTGGGCTGCCCTCCAGCGTCGTCGACGAGAGCGAGTACCGCCGGGCCCTCGGGGTGGTCCTCGATCGCATCGCCGCCGAGAAGCCCGACGTCGTCGTGGCCGAGGCCGGCGCCTCGCCCCTCGAGCCCTACAACGGCACCGTCGTTGTCGAGGAGCTCGGCGACGTGATCGGCTTCACCCTCCTCGCCGCCTCCGACCCCTATGCAGTGACCGGTGTCATGGACGCCTTCGATCTCCAGCCCGACGTCGTCAGCGGTGTGGCCGCCAGCACCAGTGCCGGCATCGACCTGATCGAGAAGCTGACTGGGCTCCCTGCGGTCAACGTCCTGGACCTGGAGGACCACGTCCAGCTCGGCTCGCTGTTGACGGCCAAGCTGGGGCTCTGAAGCCGGCTGCGGGTCGCCAAGTCTGGCTCGCCGGTGGTTGGGAGCGGCCCCGACGCCCGGTGGCCGGTCTCCTCGTTACAGCCGGGTCGGCGCGACCGCCTTCGCCGCAGCTGTCGAGGAGCAGCTGAACTACTCTTGGTCGATGGCCTCGTCGATCTCAGTACCAGTCGAGAAGGCTGTGCTCGTTGTGTGCCAGCGGTCGATTTCGGCCTGTTCGCTAGGCGCCACTGCGTGATCGTCGGTTACATGGGCTACCACCGAAGGAACGTCGACAGGGCCGAGACGAACACGCTATGACCACTGCACCATGAACGATCGAGGTCGGCGACGACCCGGTGGTGGCGACCGCCATCCACGCCGGACACGCGCTGAGGGACGAGATCGCGTCACTCATTCAGCTCTCCGAGTTGGATCGCCTCCGGGAAGAGGACCCCTTCACCGATCGTTGGGTTGGCATCGCCGGGAACAGGATCGTCGCCCATCGCTCGCGCTTCGAAGTCGATCTGAATCGACCACGTGAGAGGGCCATGTACCGCACTCCGGCCGACGCATGGGGCCTCGATCTATGGAAGCTGGCACCGCCTGACGATGTGGTCGCCCGCTCGCTCGAGCTCTATGACTCGTTCTACGCCACGCTCGGTCGGATCTGCGACGACATCATCGAGGCCAATGGGCATGTCGTCGTGCTCGACCTCCACTCCTACAACCATCACAGGGCGGGACCAGCCGCGCCGGTCGACGACCCGATGGATAACCCGGAGATCAACCTCGGCACCGAGTCGATCCATCGGCCGGGCTGGGAGGCGGTCGTCGAGGCGTTCGCAGACGCATTGGGGGCGCCTCCGTTCTACGTCGCGAAGCTGGATGTGCGCTTCGACGTGAGGTTCACGGGCGGCCACATGGTGCGCTGGCTCAACGACCGATACGGAAGCCGCTGCTGTGCGATTGCGGTCGAGGTGAAGAAGATCTACATGGACGAGTGGACCGGCAAGCTCGACGAGGAGATCACTGCGACGATCGGCGGACTCCTGGAGTCGGCCGATCACGCTGTTCGCGGCACCCTTAGCGAGCGGAAGGCGACGCACTGACGGACGCCGAGCCCGCCGATCCTCAGCGGTGGGCGCGTTGGGCCGGGGACGGAACTGGCGACCGAGGGTGGACTGTCTCCGGTCGTCTGCCGGTTTCAAGTAGATGCGCATCGTCCAGCTCTGGCTTGTCGCAATTGGTTCGATGGTGGCACTTGCTGTTCGCCCTCGCGTCCAGTTGGCTCGCGACGCGGTGGAGGTCGCGCTCCCACCGGCCGAACTGATGGACGTCTTGCGGGAACGATTGGCTGGCAGCCCGGAGGACATCTTGGCAGAGGAGCCCGACCGGCTCGTTCGACGCTTCGCTGGGGTCGAAGGACCGTTCCGGTTCAAGACGGTCGAGCTCGTGCGCTACGAGGAGAACGCGATCACCTTCGAGCACCTCGCTGGTCCCTTCGCTGAATGCAACGAGCGGTTCGAGTTCGCAGCAACAGCATCGGGCACGCTGCTCACCCACTCAGGGGCATTCCGTCTTCGTGGTGGGCTGTGGACCGCAGCGCTCGCAATCGGTCCGGTGAAGAAGGCGTTCGAGAGCCATGTGCGCCGTCACTTCCAGGACCTGGTCGATGAGCATGCGTCACCCTGAGCGGGAACGCGCGACCTAGCCCTTGCGCTCGTCCGTGGCCGCCGGTGAGAGCTATCCAGCGGACGCTGGACAGGGGAGTCGAAAACGGGTGAAGCAGAGCCAGTCGATCGCCTCGCGCAGAGGCGCAGCTGCTCGCGCTGTACGCCGAGGGATCGCCGTCCCCAGCTGACCTGAGCAGTTCCGCTCAGACTGCGGCTGCGCACCCGACGAACCGTTCGAGCACGGCATCCCAGCCCGGGTCGTAGCTGTCGCGCCACATCTGGCCGTCCTCGGGGCCGAGCTCTTCCCAGCCGCGATGTTCGAGCTCGACGTCGGTACCACCTTCTGCCTCGTGGAAGCGGACGTCGACGATCGTTGCGGCCGTGGGGTTCTCGATCGGATGCCAGGCGAGTGCGAAGCGGTGCGGGGGATCCCAAGCGATGACGTCGGCCCAGCTGTGCTCCTCACCGGAGTCGGTCAGTTCGACGACCCGGCCGCCAACGGCGCCCTCGAATCGGACGCCGACGGCGTGGTCGTCGGCGATCGAGTGCGTGGCGAGCGGCCACCAGCTGCCGATCCGGTCGGTGAATAGCTCGAAGGCGCCAGCCTTGTCGAGGGCGACGTGACGGGTCTTCCTGATGGGTTCGATGGGTGTCGTGCTCAGTCTCATGACCGCTCTCCTTGTCGTTTCGTGGTCTGGCGTTCGGTGAGCGCTTGTTCGGCCGCCTCCGCGAAGCCGTCGAGGACGTCGTCCCACATGGCGTCAAGCCATGACCGCAACGACTCGAGGCCGTCGAGGTTTGCCGAATACAAGCGCTTCGCACCCACCGGTCTGACGGTCACGAGGCGGGCCTCGGCGAGGACTCGGAGGTGTTGGGAGACCGCCGGTTGGGAGACGGCCACGCGGTCGGTCAGCTCACGCACCGACTGTGGCCCCGATCGCAACAGCTCGAAGATCCGCCTTCGCGTCGGATCGGCGAGTGCCCCGAGTTGGGCGCCGACGTCCATGCACGGAATATGCGTCATAACTTATGATAAGTCAACACCTATTTTTGGTGGAAGGTTGAGGGCCGAACAACCTGCATCGTCCTGGGGCAGGTGGGCCACCCCGGACCAGGACGCTCCCGAGGCGTCGAGGTTGGACAGTATCGATTTGCCCATTCAGCCGCTCAGCTGCTTCTCGAATCGAGGGCCGCCACTGATGTCCGAACTCTCGGCGGCTGCTGCGTCTGGCAACTCGTGGGGGTCCAACGCATTGCCGGTGAGGTCGAGATCGTTTGGATCGAACAGGCCTCGGCCGATGACAGCTACCGCAGGGGCCCTTCACAGCTGATGCCCCATCCGCCGTTGTTGACGATCTGAGAGGGACCACCACGGGACCCACGTTTGAGCTCAGCCAAGGGTTCAAATTGGCAGAGTTTATTGAGAAGGAATCATGCCAAGCTGTTGCAGCATGCCGAGCGCGTCTGAGTAGTGCCAACCCTCTACGATCTTGCCGCCAGCACATCGTTCTAAGCTAATGCCACCCATCTCTATCTTCTTTCCAGTGGCTGGAACGCCGCGAAACGCGCCTAGATGGGTGCCACGTACGATGAAGCGTACCATTACTTTCTGTCCCTCGGCGATGATGTCTTCAACCGTGCAACTAAGATCGGGGAAAGCTGGCAAACGCGTAATCTGGTACTGTACAAAAGC
>JAOTYQ010000738.1 GCA_029861725.1 Acidimicrobiia bacterium
AGCGTCGTCGTCATCAACGTGCCGGTGAACCATCATCGTCCTCCTGTGATCAAGACCGCAGGCGTGCGATCACGTCCAGCATGAGAGTCCGTCGACCGCGGAGCATCATCCACATCGGACGAATCCGCTCGCCCAGCGCGCTCACGCAGGCGATCAGTCCATGAGCTGTGCGTCGCGGGCGATGTCGACCGCTCCACTGCGCGACGACGTGCCGAGCTTGCGGTAGATCGAAATCGTCTGTGACTTGACCGTGTTGCGCGACACGAACAGCCGCTCGGCGATCTCGGCGATCGAGAGGTGGGTTGGTAGGTGCTGCAGGACGCGCAGCTCCGCGGTCGTCAGCGACGACGGCCCGTGGCTCGCGGAACTCTGTCGGGTCGAGGAACTGCGCCGCAACTCGGCGACCTGGTCGCGCACCGCCACTGCGTCCGGGACGTGCTCCAGGATCGCGTCGACTTCCTGGAGCAGGGTCTGCGCCTCGGCCTGCTGCCCGGTCATCACCATGCTGCGTGCGAGGGCGATCCTGGTCTGGAGGTTGAACCAGGGCGAGATTCCATCGAAGCTGGCGAGCTGTCGGCGGGCGAGCTGGCCCCGTTCCAGTGCGCCATCGGTGTCCCCCCGTCGGGCTGCGACCGCCGAGATCACCGCATTGACGAGGCACATCGCGGGCACCGCATCCAGGTCTCGTCCTGTCAGGCGACCTTCGTCAGCGGCCTCGATGGCTGCATCCCAGTCCCCCCGCTCGATGCTCACGACGGCGAGAAGCGCGAGCGCGTAGGCCTTCACCAGCGGGCGCGCCGCCGCACCGAAGGCGCTCTCCCGGAACATCCGTTCCGCCGTGACGTCGTCGCCGAGCATGAAGGCGGCCGTTCCGTGCAGGACGCAACCGATCGGGCGCCAGTCCGCACCGGGCTCCAAGTGCTCATGGACGTATCGTGCGTCCTCTGCCATCTCGGCGGCAGGGAGCACCCCGATGTTCGCTCGCAGCAGGGCGCGCGCAACGGGCGGACTCCAACCTGGTCCGGCCTCGGGACGGTTCGCCGTGACCGCCGCGTCGACCAGCGCCAACCACTGCGCGGCCGATGCGCCGTCGCCGGCGATCCATTTCGCGCTGCCGGCGACGACCATGAGGAGCGGCCGCTTCATCGCGTCGTCGTGGTCGAACAGCCCGATCCATCGGTCGATGGAGGCGAGGCGCCCCGACGTTCCGAACGCCGGGAAGTAGGCAACCACCAGCCGTTCGACGCGGTCGAGATCACCCGACCTCGCGGCGGCCATGACGGCGGCGTTGGGTTCGCCGTGCTCCTCGTACCAGCGGCTCGCCCGACCCGCGACCTTTTCGGCGGTTCCCGGGCTGCGCCGGCCGTACTCGGTCGCCAGGAACTCCGCCCAGAGATGGTGCAGGCGGTACCACTCGCGACGATCGTCGAGTGAGATCACCAGGAAGTTGCGACGCTCGAGATCCTCGAGGAGGGCGGCGGACCCGGTGCGCTCGAGGACGTCGTCGCACATCTTCCCCGAGACGCGCTCGAACGTCGAGCACGCCATGAGAAACTCCGCCGACTCGCGGTCGAGGGCTGCGAGGAGAACATCGGAGAAGTACTCGGCCATCGGACGCGCATTGCCGCCGATCACCGCGGGCTCAATCTTCGACGCCCGCTCGTCCCGCGTCTGCAACGACAAGTACACCGCGATCGGCCACCCCTCGGTCGCGTTCATCAAGGCCTCGAGCTCGTACTGTTCGACCTCGACGCCGAGCGACGAGCTGAGTTCGGCGACCTCCGAGGTGCTGAACGCGAGATCGGCAAGACCTACCTCGGCGATGGTGCGCCGGCGCCGGAGGCTGCCGCGGTGGAGCCGGGATCCGTCCCGCCCGCCGAGCGCGATCGCCGAGCCGTCCGGGATCGCCTCGACCAGGGCTTCGAGCACGTCCATCGCGTGGGTCGAGGTGAGCTCGTGCACGTCGTCGACGACCAGCAGAAACGGCATGGTCCGCTCGGCGAGCATCCACCCGAACCCTCGCAGCGCGGGCGACGCGATCGAGAGCTGGCCACGAACGAGCGCTGCGAAGCGGTCCCAGTCGACCGGCTCGACGGCGTCGAGGGCCATCGCGATGCCGGTGAGGAGGACGGCCGGGTCGTTGTCGAGTTCGTCGACCGTCAGCCACGCCGTCGGGCGGCCGTCGACACGGGCCAGTTCGGCGAGCATCGTCGACTTGCCGTACCCGGCCGGCGCCGTGACGATGATCGCGTCCGGGTCGGTCGCGCGTAACCGGTCGATGACCGGTCGACGGCTGATCTGTCGCGATCGGGCCCGCGGCGGATAGAGCTTGGAACGGGCCGGCAAGACGGTACGTACGTGCTCGAACCGGTCCCACAGACCGTGAACCCTCGCCTCGACCGCCCTGCTCGTCGGCCCGCTCACGGCTCGATCAGCCACAGAGTCAACCTAGTGCGTCGTGGCGTCCGGCATCCCAGGCGGGCACGGATCATCCGGTGTGGGTGAGCCGATCGTGGCGGCCCGTGGTTGAGTGCGATCTGGAGTTGTCCCGCAGTGGTCGGGGTGGAGGTGGTCAATGGGTTGTCTGGTGCTGTTGATGGCGATGATCGGGCCGCGCATCGCTCTGGTCTTCGTCTGGTTGACGACGGGGTTCATCGATCGGGCCTACGACGGGTTCGTGGTGCCTGCCCTCGGCTTCGTCCTGCTGCCGTGGACGACGCTCGTCTAAGCCCTCGTGTACGACGGCCGCTCGGTGAACCCGATCGGGTGGTTCTTCGTGGTGCTCGCGGTGATCGCTAACCTGTCATCTCACGCTGCGTCGGCGCGACGGGGCACCCAGATGCGAGAGGCGTGATGGCCGCACCGCAACAGGCGCCTCGTGGGGACTGACGCCGTGAGCCTGTTCTTCCAGCCCCGATC
>JAOTYQ010000153.1 GCA_029861725.1 Acidimicrobiia bacterium
CAGTGATAAAATCATGTCCGATTTCTAGTAGTATCCTCCTATTGGTCATCACTAGATTCTACAAGCTAGTCGCTTCAACACATTAGACGGTCTGAGGACCATAACTGAATCGCCCTGGCTTTTGTCCCCTTTTGTCCAGGCGCAGGGGTTGGGTTTCTAGCCCGGTAGGGCCGGTCTTGTGGGCAGCGTAGAACGCGGCCTCGAATCCTGCTGGTGGCACGTCGTTGCAGTGGCCATGTAGTCGCTGTTCGTTGAACCATTGGACCCACGAGAGCGTGGCGAGGTCGAGTTCATCGACGTCGTCCCACGCGGCGGGCGTCGGGGCCGTGCAGCAAAACGACACCCCTGGGAGCTTTTTGCACCGGCTCTGACCCGAGTTTGACGGGGGTGTGGCGAAAGTCCTGGTCAGCGAGCCGCGCTGAAGAGGTGTTTCCCCTACATCTGCGCAGAACGTGATCGATCTACCGCCGAAGGTCACTCAGTGTGACGGAGAGGCGGTTCTCTACAAGCAAGAGGCCCACCCAGCCGACGCCCAACTGGGGTTGGCGATCGGCATTGCCCCAGGTGAGGGGTGGTGTCGTCCTTGACATGGCGTCAGTTTCCCACGAAACGAGCGTCAAGTGGTGGAATGTGTCGCCCTTACATTTTTCGGCTGAACGGCGGGTTGAGTCGGCGAAAGACCAGGTCACACGCTTGCGGGTCCGAAAATCGGCGTCGGACCGGTCAAACTCGGGTCTGACCAGGGATCTCTATGGTGTCGGAGGGGGGACTGCAACCCTTAACCCACGCCATAGGAGCCGCTGGCTCGATCTGCCCGAGGCGGCCTGACCGGGGTCCCGCTGCGTAGTCCTGTCGTCCATTCAGCAGTCGACCACTCCGCTGGCTGAGTGCAGCGGTCCCTCCTGGACGGCGTGCTCACGCTGGCGCCGTGAGCAGCGCACCGGGAAGCCTGTACCACGAAGGCACGCTCTCCCATCAAGAGTCCTTCGCCGGACCGGGAGCCATCGTGCAGCGATCAGGCACCGGAATGACCCACTCCGAACGGAACGCGACCGACGACGACATGTAATCACCGAGATGCTCTACGCACCACTCTGGCTACGGATGATCATCAGACACCGGCCAAACACACCAGCCACAGCCGACAAGATCCTCGACTACGCCTGGCCAATAATCGCGACCGACCCGCAAACAACACCAGCCAACGACGGCGCCTAGTTCTTCAAGTCGCACTACCAGCTCGCCCTCAGAGTGTCGCCCGGCACACAGCCCGAGCGCCTACAACACCTACACCAGATCGCAGCTGGCCGAACCCCCACCTGAGACGCACCACGCGGTCCGAGTACCGCACTACCCCCGTCCGCTCGGCCCGATTCATACGGACTTGGCAACGAGCGAGTCCACACAACGGACAGTCGGTGCCCTCGATCCGCCACAGATTCGCGAAACGGGAAACGAAGACTGAACCGCCCTGGCCCGGGACAACACAAACTGAAGAGACCGCAGCCTGGGAGTGGCCAGCAAAAACGATATGAACCCCACGCCCGCCGCACCCAGCCTGACCAGGCCAAACAGCGACTCCGTGGGGGTTCAACTCGAGTGTCGGAGGGGGGACTTGAACTCACCTCCCCCAACCGGCAACGAACGGCAACAGGCGGCAGGGAGCGGCAACCAACGGCAACTGGCGACGGGCCGAAACGCTACTTGCCGCCCGCTGCCGCTCCTTGCCGCTGCCTGCCACTAGCAAACCATTTGCAGAGCGACACCCCGTGGGGCTCATGCGACGTCGAGGAACTTGCGGATAGCTTCCCGGATGATCTCACTGGTGGAGGTGTCGTCGGCCTCGGCGCGAGCTTCGATCGCCGCCTTGAGTTCAGGGTCGATGCGCACGGGCACGACGTCGGCGGGGCCCGAGCCCATAGCGGGGCGCCCACGGCGCCGGGCCTTGAGCGCCTCAACGTCGTAGTCGGTCGATTCGACCTCGCCAGCGATGGCGTCGAGTTCAGCGTCGGTGAGGGTCCGGCCGGTCTTGGTCTTGCGGGTGGTCATGGTGTCGGGTCCTCCCCTGTCGGGAGCAGGTCATAGAACACGGGTCGCAGGTTCATGGCGTGGATCACCAACTCGACGTCGTCGGCGAGCTCGAGCCAGATGACTTCGAGGAGGTTGCCGGCGGGGTCGGGACCGATGGCGAGCACCTTGGGTGGGTCGGCGTCAGGGTCGAGATCCACGACGACGAGGGCGTGCTCGACGGCGTGCAGGATGACAGCTTCCTCATGGCCGTGCTTGACCGCCGAGCGGTGGAACTCCACATTCGTTTATCGTAATACGAATTTCAGTTGGAGGGAAGGCTTGGCGGCCCATCCTCGACGTTGCGCGCGGCCCGATCGCGGCGATCTCGGCGAACGGCTTTGACCTCTTCGATGCGATGGACTCATCAATGAAGACAGACAGGCTGAATGCAGACTTGGCCTATTGCCGCGATTCGGTAGCGCTCGTCGTCTGTGACCAGGTGGTCGGAGTCCTCGGCGGCCCCGCCGTTAGCAATCCGTTAGCAAACCGACACACCCAGCCACGCTCTGTGCTTGGCGTGATCCGTCCCCCGATCCGACAGCGTAAGCGGTACCGCTGCCCGGTCGGGCAGCTGATGCCGACGCGATATCCGTCCCCGGCCGGCATTACTGCCACGGTCTTCGGGCCGTGGAGTCGGACGTTATGAGACACGTCTCTGCTCTCGCAATGCCGTTCTGAGCGCGCCGCGTGATCGCCGGCCGAGGACGTCACGGGCTCGGCAGGTTCGGCGAGTTGATATCCGTCGTCGTGCCGATCGCTGCGGGTCCAGCGTCAAGGTTGGCGAGCGCTGTGCGGACGATGTCGTGGAGCTCGGGCAGGGCCAGTCGCCGATCCGGGGTCGGTGCGGGCGGGAGCCGGGATCGGGCCCGGCGGTAGCGGTGGTACAGGGCTGGGAAGGTGAACGTCTGGCGGTACAGCGAGGCGATGATGCCGGCGGCACGGTCGAGATGCCCGAGGTTCTCGAGCAGCTCGGCGACCGCGATCGAGACGTCGGCGTACGCGACGCGCTGGCCGTGGGCGGTGCAGAGATCGAAGGCTTCGTCGATCGCGGACGTGACAGCGGTGACATCACCGGCCCGAGCCCTCGGAAAGGCGCCGTACAAGATCGGGAACTGGGAGGCCACATCGTCCCAGGTCAGGGCCAGTCTCCAGCCACGGATCCAGGGGCGCGCATCAGCAGATCCATTTGCAAACGACACCCGTCCATCACCCACACCCCCGCTGAGCAGGCGAAACGCTCCGACGCGAAAAGGAGGTCAGAATTCACCCACCCCTCCGACACCCCAACCGCAACGCGGCATCCACGGCAGGGAGCGGCAAGTTCCGGCAGCAAGCGGCACTGAGCGGCAAATGGTGTCGGAGGGGGGACTTGAACGACCGCCCACAACGCGGCAGCAACCGGTAGGGAGTGGCAAATCCCGCTGTTTCACGGCGTTTCCGCAGGGCGCTCCCCCGCCCGTTGCCGCTGGATTCCGTTCCCTGCCGCGGCCTGCCGTTAGCAAACCGACACACCTGTGGGGGCCGAATACTCGGTCGTGTGGGTTGACCAGGTGAAATGCGGACGATGCTGGTCGGCTGTGTCTCCCATCTTCTACCACCTCATCGCTGCTCTGGCCTGTGGGTGCCCTATTCGGTCGTGGAACCGTGTCGGCGACCCTCGAACCTGCCAGAATCGCCTGGCGATCAGTGATTGGAGTCAAGATTGGCAGCAACCTCACCACCTGAGCGAACACCGTTTCTCCCTCGGGGGCTGAACGTTCTGTTGTTGGTGGCGTCTGTGGTGATCGTGGTGGTCGGGCTCAAGACGCTCGCCGGCCTGGTCGGTCCCATCTTCCTGGCGGTCGTGATCGTCATTGTGGTGAGCCCCGTCCAAGACGCAGTGTTGAGGCGAGGAGGGCAGGGCTGGGTGGCCAAGGTGGTCCTCATGGTCGTCTCGTTCGGCATCCTGGCCCTGATCATGGGGAGCCTGGTCTGGGCGACGGTCGAGCTGGTCGAGTTGTTCGAGAGCGAGGAGTACGCGTCGGAGCTCGAAGCTGCCCAACAGGACGTCACCGACCTGGCCGAGGAGTTGGGAATAGACGGGGACGATCTGGAAGGCGTGCTCGATGGAGTAGACGTCGGAGCGGCGGCAGGCCAGCTGACCTCGGCGTTGTCGGGGGTGGCTGGCCTGCTGAGCAGCCTCGGTCTGCTGCTGGCCACCATATTCTTCACAGCGGATGATTCGTCGAAGTTTCAACGCAGTCTGCGGTACGTGGCCGACCAGCGACCAGCGGTGGTCGAGGCACTGAACCATTTCGCCGCTGCCACCCGCAGCTACTTCCTCGTCTCCTCGATTTTCGGCCTGATCGTCGCCATCTTCGATGTGGTCGCCCTGCTGGTCTTGGGCATCCCTCTGGCACTGGTGTGGGGCATACTGTCGTTCATCACGAACTACATACCCAACGTCGGCTTCGTGATCGGCCTCATTCCCCCTGCTCTTCTCGCCTTTGTACAGGGAGGCTGGACCCTCTCACTGTGGGTGATCGTGATCTACAGCGTCATCAACGTCGTCATCCAGTCGGTCATCCAACCGAAGTTCGTCGGCGACGCCGTCGGCCTGTCGGCGACACTCACCTTTCTCTCGTTGATCTTCTGGAGCTGGGTCATCGGGCCACTGGGAGCCCTCCTGGCGGTACCCCTGACCCTCCTGGCCAAAGCACTCCTCATAGACATCGACCCGGCAGCACGCTGGGCCACCGCACTCATTACCCTCGAAGAACCCCCGCCAGACTGACACCAAAGGCACCCAGGTTCAGCATCGGACCATGACGCCACCGTGAGCCTGGCCGACGGGACGACGCTGAGCGTCGACAACCTGCTGGGCGACGGAACCGACGCCACGAGAGATCACCAGCTGCCCAACGGCACCGTGATCACCTCGAGCAACCTGCCAGCCCCCTGGCCCGACGAGCGCGGCGCCTACTTCCGCTCCATCAGCCGCTTCGAAGCCGAATGGCCACTCGTCGAGTGCGTCGTGCGCGCCCGATTCGACGGCGAACACATGGCCGAGTGCGGACTCGGCCTCGGCGGCGTCGCAACAGTCCCCCATCGTGTCGACGCAGCCGAATCGATCCTTACCGGAGCTCCACTGTCCGACGAGGTCATCGACCGCGCAGCCGCCGCGTGCACCGACGGTGCATCGCCACTTCCCGAAACCGGCTACAAAGTCGACCTCGTGAAAGCAACCGTACGGGAAACGCTCGAGCGCCTCCGGGCCACGACCTAGCTCACCGGCTTCCCCGGCCAGAAGGTGAGGCAGCCACTCGGACCGAGCCAACGATCAAGCGAATCGAACATTTGTTCGTGTCGGAGGGGGGGCTTGAACCACCGCCCTCACTCCGGCAGGCAGCGGCGCGGAGCGGCAACAACCGGCATCTACCAGCACTTCCGCGAAGCGCTCCCCCGCTCGCTGCCACTGGTTACCGCTCTTTGCCGGGGGCCGCCGTTAGCAATCCGTTAGCAAACCGACACACCCCAGAGTCGCCACTACAGGCTGAGGGCGTTTCGCAGGACCTCGTCTATCGCGTGTCTGTTCACCGGATCGAGCCGACCCAGCCGCTCCACCAGGCGCGCAACCGACACCGCTCGGACCTGCTCGACTTGGAACGCCGTCGCCACGATCAGACCAATACCATCGTCGGGTTCTACAGCGACATGCAGCGGGACCGATCGAATCGTGGACGTACCGGGCACCACAATCACCATCCTCAGATTCGGATGGTGCAGCCGGTCGTCAGAGACAATCAACGCGGGACGACGAAACGCCTGCTCAGGATGCTCGGGATCGGCACCGAAGTCGACCGACCAGACATCGCCTCGAACGAACTGCGCCTCAGCGGTCATCTAGACCGTCCGCCGCCGCCGTATCGAGCTGGTGGCTCTCGATCTGATAGGTGGAGACCTCTGTCGGACTGAGCCCGTCGAGCGCATCTCGAACCGACGACCACCACTCGTCACGACCAAGCCGATGCACAGCGTCGGTCACGACCTCGAGCATCGTTGTACCTCGCTGCTCAGCGATCCGGGCGATCTCGTCCCGCAACTCGCTCGGAACCCGCAACGTCGTAGTCGTCTTAGAAGGCGCCATGAAAGTAGACTATCACGGCTATCGCACAAGCGATAGGTTGCGGTTTGAGAGAGCCCGTCGAAGAAACGAACCGAAGGGAAGGCCCTCGAACCAGCCACAGACAACCCCCGTTTTCGCTGCTCACAGGTCACGACCGAGTTTCCGGCACCCATAGGCCAGGTTTCGTCGCACTCCGCTCGCAGGACAGCTGCGCGCTTCTCCAGCGGAGAAACGCCTCCCCATGGGCACGCCAACTGTTGTGACCTCACGTAGTCCACGAGACCCGGGTGGGGGTCATCGAGGAACTCGACCTTCCAGCGCCCTGGACGGACCTTCTCGATGACCTTCACGCGCTGAAGCGGATCGGAGGTTCGCGCTCTGAATCCGTATCGCTTGTCAGGCGTGATATCTGCAGCGAGCAACGCGACCTCCCGGCCCCTGGTGCCGACCTCATCGCATTGGAGACGCTCTAGGCACGTGGGCCGTTAGCAAATCCGTGAGCAACCGACACACCTGGGAGCGTCTGCACCCGCTCTGACCAGGGTGTTCTGCTGTGTCGGAGGGGGACTTGGGCAGTGCCCCGCGGCGTGGTGGGGTTTCGAGGTTGATCCTCGGTGTCAGTCGCCGCTGTTGAGCTCGGCGACGGAGTCAGTAGACACACCAGAGCCCATGGGGCACCAGCCGCAACGCTCTGACCAGGACTTTCGCGAAACGTGTCGGAGGGGCGAGTTTAACCCAAAAGTACACGCGCCCTCTGGAGCGTCGAGCTGGTGGCAGCCTAGGTCTTTCGCCTGGTCGGAGCGCATCCGGCCGGATACGTGTGGGCTCGCCGAGGCGCCACCGGCTCGCGCTCCACCGTCGTTTCCGAGCGCTCGGAAAGTGCCTGTCCTCGGGTGCTCGTCGGCGACCGAAGGCGAACCTTGTCGAGCGGGCTCAGATTGCCGCAGATCCTCGACCCCACCTGGCCCCGATCAAGATTGCCGGATCTGTGCGGGTGAGTCCCCGTGCCAGAGCCGTTGTTCTGGCGCGTCTCCGGACCGGCGGTCGGGGACGGTGGTTGGGTCTCGCCGACTACGGGTTGGTCTTGGTGAGGTCGTCGAGTTTCCAGGTTCCGTCGTAGTAGGCGCGGCCGGTGCCGTACAGGCGGAAGATGATGAAGAAGCCTTCGCCGGGGATGGTCCTGTGGACTCTGGATGTCCTGTCGGGAGTTCAGGCGCAAAGGTGAAGTCGACGGAGCCGTCGTCGTTGACTTCGATGTCGTCGAGGCTGTTGATGGACGGGAACCGTTGCCCGTTGTCGAGCCCGGCGGCATCGAACGCGGAGTAGATGGCGACGGACCAGAACAGCCGTGCTGGTGGGTCGGGTGGGACGTGAAGGGTGTAGGTGTTCTCGCCCTGGAGCGGGTCGCCGTCGGCGTCACGGAATGTGAGGGGGTACTTCGCGCCCGCGTCGACGAGGTGTTTGACCATGGCTTCGCTGGCGGAGTAGGCGAAGTGGAAGAACGCGGCGCGGGCGTCGAGGTTGGTGTAGCTCTCCTCGATGAAGTCCCCGCGTTCTCCGATGTAGCCCTGTTCGTAGTGCCGGTCGGGCCAGATCCTGGCGTCCTCAATACGAGTGGCGTAGCGGTTGGCTCGGGACATGTTGTAGGCCACGGTTGAAGCCTTGGCCAGGATGTCCTGCAGGCGCTCGTCTGGCTCGAAAGGCTGGCCCTTGACAATCCCGAGGGTGCGTAGCATCCCCCTCATGTCGAACTGATCGGGTTCGACGTACTCGTAGTCGATGAAGTCCGCCAGGTTCTCGAAGTAGCGGTAGGGCTCGTCACCTCTGGTGACATTGGGGATGAGCATCTGCACTTCGACATCGGTGGCGTCGGGGAAGACCATCTCCGGAGCGCTGTCGCGCTGGCCCCACGGATAGACCCTGGTTCGTTCGATGATCGCCACACCGTCGGCGGTCGAACCGCCCTCGCCGAGAAACGCCCGCCAGAACAGGAACACGCCGTAGGTTCGAGAGCGGAACGTGTAGTAGAGCGCGTCGGTCCCGTCGGGCTCGGTCCGGTACCACATCGGCTCGGCCAACTCGCCCGTCGTAGTCCGGCGGGAGTAGGAGGTACTTGCCGCCCTGGCCCTTGTCAGGGCCAGGCAGGCCGACATCGGTGATGGGCCGGTGCCAGAAGTCGTCGAGCAGGCCTTGCACGCCCGCTGGTGCCTCGATGACGACGGGGCCGTCCTTCAGGTCCAGGTAGCTCATGGCGTAGATCACATCGGAGTTCGGTGTCGTGACCTTCGTCGTGGCCCGCAGCCGGCCTTTCCAGATCGGGAGGATGTGGTTCCCCCGCCCGAACTCGCGCTCAGACCCCTCTCGCATCGAGTAGAGGTTCATGGCGGGGAGCGCCCAAAGGTAGGTCTGACAGGCCCGCTGGAAGTCGATTTCGGCGTGCATCCGGGCCGCCGACTCCTCTGTCAGGTAGTAGCCAGGAAACTCCAGTCCCAACAGGTCGTCCCAGTGCGCGTGATTCATGATGTGGCCCTTCTCGGTTGGTCAGTCTGCTCGCTCGATGTCGGGTAGTACCCAGGTCTTGTCGAGGAAGGACCTGGTTGGCGAGTAGAGCCGGAAGTAGGGGAACCAGGCCTTGCCAGGGACGGTGGGGATCCAGTTCTGTTCGCGGCCGGCGGGCGCTTCTGGCCCGATGTGGATGGTGACGCCGCCGTCGTCGTCGGCGAGCAGATCCATCCGGGACGAACGGTCGGCGATCTCCTGGTCGTTGCGCAGGATGCACCTGGTGCTCACGTCATAGAGGGTGATCGACCAGAACGCCTCGACCGGCGGGTCGGGCGGCACGCGCAACGCGTAGTTGTTCGCTCCGTCCAGCCAGTTGCCGTCGGCGTCCTTATATGTCGCCATGTAGATCTGTCCCCACCCGGTGCGCTGGCCGTGCATCGCGATGTCGTTGGTGACGGCCTCGTACAGCCAGGCGGCGCGCTCGTCGAGCTCGTCGTGGTGCTCGGCTCGTTGATCCGGTGACGCCACGGTGGCGTACTCCCACCGGGAGCCATCCAGGTACTCGGCCGACTCGAACCGCTTGGAGAAGTCGTTGGCCTTCGCCATCGCTTCGCCCACGAAGGCCGCTTCCTCGAGGATGCGTTGCTGCCGTTCGTCGGGAGCGAAGGGCCTGCCCTTTTCGATACCGAGCGGCCGCAACATGGCGGTGAAGAAGCGGTCGCGTTCGAACACCGGCTCTCGCTCGACCATCTCGGCCAGACGCTCCCAGTACGTCATGCCCCGAGGCTGCGCCGCCATCCACTCGCGACCCTCCGGGCGCAGGTAGCCCCGAGGACGGGGCTCGCCGCGCTCCGAGTAGGGGTAGATGGCCACCTGCTCCAGCAGCTCCAGGCGCTCCTGGGGGTCCTCGGGCATCAGCCGGATGCCCAGCAACAGGCTCATGGTCGGGGATTCGCAGATCTGGTAGCCCGCAGCCTTCGCACCCTCGGGCACAGCCTGCCCAGGTCCGACGAACAGGTAGCGGCCAGGCTCGGTGATCTGGGTCATCGCCACCTGCCACATGTCGTGGGCAGCACCCCGGATCGCTCCCTCGGGCATCTCGGCCACGAACGGCCCATCCGGAGCGAGGTCGATGAAAGGCAGCGCGTACGGCGTGGTCGTGTTGAAGGTCAGCCCACCGACCTTGTCCCGGTAACCCTCGCAATACACGATCTGACCGTTCTCCGCTCCCAGCGACACCACGTTCGAGTACTGCCACTGCGCCATCGAGACGATCGGCAACGCCCACAAGTACGCCTGACACGCCCGCTGGAAGTCCCGCTCGTCATAGAGCCGCTCCACCGTCTCATCGGTCGGATACCCGTCCGCGAACTCGTGGGTGAATTCAAGTTCCCCAATCCTCGACGAGTAGCTCGTGGTCATCTCTCAACCCTTTCTGCCGGCGCGCATGCCGCTCCCAGTCCAGGCTGGAAAGAATGGAGGCCCACCGCCTCACCCCTTATGGGTGGTGTCACAGCCATCCCCGAAGTGATGCCGATCGGGGACGCCAATCTCGCAACCACCTCAGCGACCTCGCTGCAACGCAGAACGGCGCCTACGAGCGGCGCGCCCGAACCCGAGCACCAGCCTGCCCGGCGCTCGGGAATGCCGCTCGGAATCACAGATCGCCAGCCGCGGGAACCGGCGATATGTAGGTGATCTTGTCATCTCTGAAGGAGCGGGGCCTGTCAAGGATGTCTCGGCGTAGCCGAGTCGTTGTGGGTTGCTGATTGTGGGGGCTTGCTGCCTGGGTGCGGACGCGTGTTGTCGACGAGTCGGGGTCAAGGCTGACCTGTAGGGTCACCGCCGTAGGCGGCTTGGCCTTGACGCCGGCGAAGCTCGACGACGAAGAATCAGTTCCAGCAGCAACTCCGGTTGTGGGGGTGTGCCGCACCAGGTGGGGTTGCGGGTCGGCCTCGCCGGGCTGGTTCGCCTGGGGTGTCGGTCATCTCTTCGCCACGCTCGATGGGAGGAGGCATGGTGTGGTTCGGCATCGGTCAGGCGGACCCAATCAAGGGAGCGGCCTCGCCACCGGGGTGGGGGTGGAGGGGGGATTGCACCCCTTAACCCACGCCGCACGCGATCGGGCTGGATGGACCTTGTAGCCGCCTGATTCAGGCTTGTTGAGCATCGCTGCGGATCACGACTACCCCCGCCGACGGGCGACCTCCAGTCAGTCCGATCTCTGTGGTCATTCTTCGTGGCCTCGGGCTGCACGATCAGGACAAGGGAACTCCACGCGCGCGCTTCGT
>JAOTYQ010000154.1 GCA_029861725.1 Acidimicrobiia bacterium
GCAGCATCCGGAGCTCGGCGCCATCCACATGATGGGCGTGCCGGTCACGGTCGAGTCGGCGCCGGGATCGGTTCGCGGCCCAGCGCCATTGCTCGGCGAGCACACGGGTGCCGTGCTGGCCGAGTGGGCTGCGCCCTCGCAGGAGCCGCAGCCGATCGGAACGTCGAGCGAGCCGAGGCATGCTGAGCGGCCCCTCGCCGGTGTGCGGGTGATCGACCTGGCCTCGTTCATCGCCGGACCGGTCGTGAGCCGCCATCTCGCCATGCTGGGAGCCGAGGTCATCAAGGTCGAGGCCCCGAACGGCGACCCGTTCCGCTCGATCGGACCGCCGTTCGAGTCCTGGAACCAGGGCAAGAAGAGCGTCGTGCTCGACCTGACCACCGCCGCCGGTCAGGAGCTCCTCCACCGGCTGGCCGCTACTGCCGACGTCGTCATCGAGAACTTCCGGCCCGGCGTCGCCGCCCGCCTCGGCGCCGACCGCAACGCGCTCCGAGCGGTGAACCCCGACCTCGTCATCCTCAGCTCGCCGGGCTACGGCCTCGACGAGACGATGGCGGGGCGGCCGGCGTTCGATCCGCTGGTCCAGGCTCTCGGCGGCCTCATGGCCGCCCAGGGCGGGGTCGCCGTCGATCCGAACGGCGTCCCGAACGGCGCCGAGCCGGTCTTCCTCTCGGTCCCGATTCACGACGTCGCTACGCCAACACTCGGCGCCTTCGGGCTCGTGATGGGGTTGTGGCAACGGGCCCGCACAGGCAAGTGCCAGGACGTGCGAACCTCGCTGGTCGAGTCGACGATGGCGGTCCAAGTGGCCGAGTACACCCGCTACGAGGGCCGGCCAGAGCCGCAGCTGGGCGGCTTCGACCACCCCGGCACCAGCTCGAACCACGGCTACGAGACTGACGACGGGTGGCGCTGGCGGGATGGCGATCTCGACGTCGACGTCTGCCGGACAGGCCTCACCGGCTCGGAGTTGGCGGCGGCCAACGGACTGCTCACCACCTGCGAGCACCCCGATCACGGACCGCTCGTCGTGTTCGGCCAACTGATCGGCGGGGCTGGACCACCGCCGACCCCGGCGCCGGCACTCGATTCCGACGGGGCCGAGATTCGAGCCGAGCTGCGGGCCCAGCCCGGCGGCGAACCAGAGCCGGGTGGCACACGTCGACAGGAGACACCATGACGCAACCGCTCGCTGGCATGCGAGTCATCGAATTGGCTGAGGGCATCGCCGGGCCCTACGCCGGGAAGCTGCTGGCCGACTACGGCGCCGACGTGGTCAAGGTCGAGCCGGCCGGAGGTGACCGGAGTCGCCGGCTGGGGCCGTTCCCGGAGTCGGGTCCCGACCCGGAGCACGGCGCCTTGTTCCTTCACCTGAACACGAACAAGCGGTCGATCGTAGCCGACGCCGACGACGATCTGGTCGCCTCGCTGATCGAGGGGGCCGATGTGGTGATCCAGTCCGAGCCCCGGCCCGACCCGACGGCGCTGCGAGCCCGCCACCCCCGGCTCGTGGTGGTCTCGGTCACGTCGTTCGGGGTGACCGGCCCCTACGCCGGCTACGTCGGTGAGGAGATCGTGCATGTCGCCTTCGGTGGCCCGCTGTCGGCTTCGGGAAACCCGCAGCGGGAGCCGGTGAAGATGGGGGCGGCGATCGGCCAGTACCAGTGCGGCACGATCGGCGCGCTCGCCGCGTTGGCCGCCCTAGCCTCGGCGGAGCGCAACGGGGTCGGCGTGCACGTCGACCTGGCCAATGTCGAGACCCAGGTCGCCTCGATCGACCGCCGCATGACCTACCTGCTCTACGGGGCGTATCGGACGGAGAACGTCGAGCGGGTCGGCGGGTACGCTGTCGCACCGTTCCCGGGCGGGTGCCGGCCGAGCGCGGACGGTCACGTGCAGGTGTCGACGCTGATGAACTGGATCCCCCGGATGCTGGCCGTCCTGAAGGACCCCGAGATGTCGGCGCTGTACGACGATCCGATGTGGTTGTTCAACGAGGACCTGCCCGACCTTGCCGACGCCCAGCTGCTCGGCTGGACGTTGACCCGGGGACGGCAGGACGCCATGGAGGAGGCTCAAGCCGAGGGGTGGCCGGTGACGGCGGTGAACCGCCCGATCGACTTGCTGCGCGACAAGCACTTCGAGGAACGGGGCTTCTTCGTGCCGGTGGATCGGGCGGCGTCGGGCTCCGTCCGCCAGCCGGGCATGCCGATCCGGATGGACGACGGCTGGCGCCTGCGACGACCAGCGCCGTCGCTCGACGAGCACGGCGATGAGATCCGGGTCGAAGTGGAGGTTCGTCTCGGCACCGCGCCTGCTGCGACGGCGCCCACTCCCGGGGGCGAGCGCAAGCTCCCGCTCGATGGGATCCGGGTGCTCGATCTGACCGTCGTGTGGGCCGGTCCGTACGCCACGTGCCTGCTCGGCGACCTCGGGGCCGACATCGTCCGGGTCGACAACCCGTACATCTTCCCGTCGGCCACACGGGGCGTGCTGCCCCGCCCGCCGGCGGAGATGGTCACCGATCTCGGCGGGATCTTCGGCGGGTACCCCGACGCCGACCCGGGCGAGCGACCCTGGAACCGGATGGCGCTGTTCAACGCCCACGCCAGGAACAAGCGCAGCGTGACGCTCGATCTCCGCAAGCCGCTCGGGCGCGAGACCTTCTTGCGCCTCGTGGACCACTGCGACGTCATGGTCGAGAACAACTCGATCGACCTGCTGGCCAAGGTGGGCATCGACTGGGGCGACCTCCACGCCCGCAACGACCGACTGATCCTGATACGGATGCCGTCGGTCGGCCTCACCGGGCCTTATCGCAGCTACCTCGGCTTCGGGGTCAACTTCGAGGCGCTCTGCGGGCTCGGGGCCATCCGCGGCTACGCCGATGCCGATCTGAGCGAGAACGACGCCGTCTTCCACATGGACGCAGCCTCGGGTTCAGCCGCCGCCTTCGCCGCCCTCGCCGCCCTGCGGCGCCGCGAGCAAACCGGCGTCGGCGAGCTGATCGAGCTGTCGCAATCGGAGAACATGCTCAACCACATCGGCGAGCTACTGATCGACGCTGAACGAACCGGAGCGGAGCACACCCCCATCGGTAACCGCCATCCGACCAGGGCTCCGCAGGGCTGCTACCCGTGCCGGGGCGACGATGCCTGGGCGGTGATCTCCGTCGGCGACGACGAACAATGGGCTGCGCTCGGTGTCGCCGCCGGTTCGCCCGGTTGGGCAGGCGAGGCGCGCTTCGCCACCGGCGAGGATCGCCACGCCAACCACGACGAGCTCGACGCCGCGATCAGCTCCTGGACCCAGACCCTGACCCCGTACGAGGTCTTCGAGCGCTGCCAGCACGCCGGGGTCCCGGCCGCGCCCGTCCTCCACGAGCTGGAAGCCCTGGCTGATCCTCACCTCGACGAGCGTGGGCTGTTCCGGCCGAACGGCAACGAGGAGACCGGCGACCACCCGCATCCGACCCACCCGTTCCGATGGGACGGCCCGGAGCTGCGATGGGACCGCCTCCCGGTGCTCGGCGGCGACAACGAGGCCGTCTTCTGCGACCTCCTCGGGCTCTCGGCCGAGGAGTACGATGAGCTGGCCGCCGACGGCCACCTCAGCCGGGACTATCTCGGCCCTGACGGAACCCCGCTCTAGGGTTTTCGAATCAGCACCCGACGCCGACTCCGGCGTGGGCACTGGCGATCCGGGCATCGTCGGCCGGTGACCGATCCAGCGTCCCGACGAGCGCAACGCCGGCGGTCGACGAACCGGGCTTCCTCGCTCCCGTCGATCCGCCAGACCCCACTAGCCAGGGGAGAAGCTCCCGGACAGCCGTCTACTCGAAGAGCGGCACCTTGGTCTTGGCGTACGTGCTCTTGTGGGTGATCTCGTCACCGCGCCAGTGGATCAGGTCGAGCCCCCGCCACGCTGTGGCCTGGCCCTTCACGACCAGCGTGCATCGCCACGACGCCATGACCTTGTCGTCGATGTCGTCGATGAAGAGATCCTCATCGATGAACTTCATGTCGCCGAACGCGCCCTCGAACTGGGGGGTGAACGCAGCCCGGATGGCGTCCAGTCCCTCGTTGGCCGTGCCGGTGAACTCGTCGTAAACGGCCCCGTCGTCGGCGAAGAACGCCATCACCCCGTCGAGGTCGCACCGGTTGAACGCGTCGAGGAACTCGCCGGTAAGGCGTTGCAGCTGCTCTCGTCTGGTCTCGATGGCCATCGTGTCACCGGCCCTTGAAGACGGGCTCGCGCTTGTCGACGAACGCCTTCGACGCTTCCATGTGGTCTTCGGTCGTGCCCGTGTGGCGATGGTGGGTCGATTCCAGCTCGAGACAGGTCATCAGGTCGCCGGTCACCGAGCGGTTGATGTTCTCCTTCATGTACCGGTAGGCGATCGGCGGGCCGGAGGCGAGCCGGGTCGCCCAGTCTCGCCAGGTCGCTTCGTACTCGTCGGCCGAGACGACCTTGTTCACGATCCCGAGATCGGCCGCGGTGGCCATATCCATCCGCTCGGGCAGGAAGTACAGCTCCTTGGCCTTGGCCGGTCCGACGAGCTGGGTGAGGAACCAGGTGCCGCCGTAGTCGCCGGCGAGGCCGACCCTGGCGAACGCGGTCGTGATGACCGCGGTGTCGATCGCGATGCGGAGGTCGCAGGCCAGGGCGAGCGAGAGGCCAGCACCGGCCGCCGGCCCCGGCAGGGCGGCCAGCGTCGGTTTCGGCATCCCGAACAGCGCCCCCGACGTGGCCTTGTGGCTCAGTCGCTGCTCGTGCACACCGGCGTCCCAGGACGACGATCCACCGCCCGCACCGTCGCCGGCAGCGAAGCCCTTGACGTCGCCGCCGGCGCAGAAGGCGCCCCCGGCCCCGGTGAGGACGATACAGCGCACGTCGGCTGCGGTCTCGAAGTCGGCCAGCGCGGTGGCGATCCCGGCCGTCATGGCCGCGGTCATCGCGTTGCGGCTCTCGGGCCGGTTCATGGTGATGACGCCGACGCCGGCGTCGTCGACCTCCGCTGTCAGGTGTTCAGAGCCGGTATCGATCGTTCGGGCCATGGTCGTTCCCCTCTGTCGGATGTGGGCGTCGAGCGTCTCGATCTTTCCCCTCCTGGCGCACCATCCGCAAGCCCGCCCCTCCCCTCAGGCTCGACGATGCAGTGAGCGCAGTCCCCACTCGCTAGGTTCGCGGCCCATGAACGTAGTACGGGTTTACACCGGCGACGACGGCTGTTCGCACTTCGAGGACGTCACGATCGAGATGATGGAGTCGTCGCTCGCTGGGCGGCTGTCGGATCTCTGGCCGGGCAGGGGGGTGCAGTTCCGCGAGGTCGACGGCAACTACGAACTCGACTTCCACAACGCCCCCCGGCGGCAGCTCGTGGTCAACCTCACCGGGTCGGTCGAGATCGAGGTCTCGGACCGTACGTCCCGGACGCTGGGCCCCGGCTCGATCCTGTTGGCCGAGGACACCGACGGTGAGGGCCACATCAGCCGGAACGTCGGCGGGGAGCCGCGGACCTGCCTGTTCATTCACCTCGACGAGGCCCCGGCGTGAGCAAGCGGCCGATGGGCGACGGTGCCCCGAGCGAGCTGCCGGATGTCGAGGTCGCGGCCGCCGACGCGGTCCGCCGGCTCGGCGAGGGATTGCTCGGCCGCGACGTCGACCCGGCGATCTCGGCCGACGTGGCCGAGCGGCTGGAGGAGCTGGTCGGGCTGGTGGAGGCGTGCCCTCCCAGGACGAAGGTCGAGGCCTTCGGCCGCTACTCCGGCCACCAGCGGATCGAGCACTTCGTGAGCACGGGCCGGTGGCCGGAGCCGCCGGCGGACGGGGCCGAGCTGACCTTCGACGCGCTCTCGTTCGTCGGTGGTCGGTTGAATCCGTTCTCAGCCGGTGCCCGTTACTGGCGCGACGGCGATGAGGCGGTGGCGACCGCCCGGTTCTCGACCTGCTACGAGGGTCCGCCGAACAGGGCTCACGGCGGTGTCATCGCCAGCGCCTTCGACGAGGTGATGAGCTCGGTCTTCCGTGTCCGGGGTCTGGCCTCCGCGTTCACCGGGACGTTGACGGTTCGGTATGTTGCGCCGGCACCGATCGACACCGACGTCGAGTTCCGGGCCCGCCTCGGCGCGACCGAGGGCCGCAAGCATCACGTTGATGCGACCGCCGTCGGGCCCGACGGCGTGTTCGCCGAAGCAACCGGCACGTTCATCGAGATGAACCGCGAGCAGTTCGCAGCCGCGGTCGCGGCGGGGTCGTCGATCCCCGACCAGCCCGACCGCTGAGGTTCAGCTCTCGCCGTTGGCCGGCACCGGGTCCGGTCCCCAGTCGGGCAGCGGGGCGTAGACGACCGGCCGCTGCTCGGCGAGCGCGATCTCCCAGTCCCGGGGCCATGCGTTCCCGACGCAGCCCTCGAGGCCTGCGGTCTGTTGCTCCATGACCCCGGCTGGCCGTCCTGGCACCGGGCAACGAGGCCGCGGGTGACGCTGGCCGAGGAGGTGGCCGACTTCGTGGTTGACGAGATAGCCCCGATAGTCGGCCACCTCGCCGTCCCAGTGGTCGACTGCGGTCCGCCAACGGCTGGCGTTGAGCGCGACGACCGGTCCGTTCTGGCAGCTCACGGTGCCGTAGGTCTGGAGCGGGAGGCAGAGCGCGTCGACGTCGGGGCCCTCGGCGAGCACCACGCGGAACGGACTGGCTTCGTCCTCGACGAAACGGAAGCCGGCCCGGGGCCAGCTCCGCTGGTCGTTGAGGACGCTCAGCGCCTCATCGGCGAAGTCGTCGACCTGGACGTCGTCGACCAGCGACTCGAAACGGAGGGCGACGACCTGTTCTCGGCTTCCGGGCGGTGACGAGACGGCCCCGGCGAAAGGGATCGACGTCGTCTCGGTTCCGTTCACTCGTAGGGTGGTCGTGGTCGTGGGGGCCGTCGTGGTCGTCATGGAACCGGCCGTGGCCGACGAGGGCACACCGGTCGACGGTTGCACGGTCGATGTCACCACGGTCGACGACACCTGGCTGGTCAGGGGCGGCACGGTAGAGGCGACGTCTGCGGTCGCGACGTTGACATCGGACGGCTCCGGGGCCGAACCGGGCCCTCCGGACTCGGCGGCCCCGCCGCAAGCGCCGACCGACAGCATCGCGACACAGAGGCCGGCGGCCGTCCGCCGCCGAGCTCGCATCACTGGCACGGTCTGCCGGCTCCTCACAAGAACCGGAGCGCACGCAGAGTCACAACAGCTCCCCTGGGGGCGACGACGACCATCATCGGGCCTAGGTTACGCCCGGACCGCCGGAGCCAGGTCGGGCCGAGCGAGCACGGCGCCAACGTCGCGGGCGACCCGGAAGCGTACGGCGTGGCTGCTCGACGAGGCCCGGACGGTCGGTAGGACATGATGGAGCCAGGCGAGGAGGACGAGGCTCCGTCCGTCGACGACGGGGACTGCCGGAGCGTCGAGTGCTGGATGGTTGACCAGCGGCTCGGGTTCTTCGAGCAGTTGGTGGACGAGATGCCCGAGATCCCGGCCCGAGCGGACCGACAGGGCGCTGAGTGCGAGGGTCGCTCGGTCGAGAAATGCTGGTCCCACGTCGCTCCATTCCCAGTTGATCAGGCCCATGAGCCTGCCAGTCGGATCGAACAGCGCATTGTCGAGCGTCAGGTTGCCATGCAAACGGGCCGAGGCCACGGTCTTGGCCTCGAGGCCTCGGCAGATGACTCGGCCGATGGCGAGCAGCTCCTCGGGGGTCGCCCTCCCCTCGTCGCCGAGGCTGCGCAGTGGACGGGCGACCCACCGATCCAGGGCATGCTGGTCGAAGGTCAGCCAGCCTTTGGTCCCGCTGTGCAGCTCGGCTATCGGGATGAGGACCGCTCGCACCAGTTCGTCCGCCCGGTCGGCGCCGAAGGACGTACCGGGCCGGCCCGAGGTCGCCGACTCGATCAAGACGTGGCGCCCGGCCGAGGTGTCGTGGTCGATCGGGAAGGGCACGAGCGCCCGGAACGACGCCATCCCGGTCAAGTCGCCGAGCTCGGCGACCGCACGGACCCGGCGGCCCAGGAGCTCGTTGCCCCACTCGGTCCTGGCCAGCTCGATCCGGAGCGGGGGTCGGCCGTCGTGTCCGCTGACGACGACGGTCTGTGTATCGCTGGTGCGGGCGATCCGCCGCCAGCGGGGTCGGCCGCGATAGCGGCCGGCCAGGCTGCCCCTCACGACGGCGTCGAGCCCGGGGGCCGGCAACCGCAGCCCGACCCGCCACCCGAGGTCGAAGATCCGGGTGGCGACGGTCACGAATCGGGTGTCGAGGCGGGGGGCCCACCACCAGATCGATTCGGCGATCAGGACTGAGGCGGCGGCGGCAGTGAGCACCCCGAGCCATGCGGCACCGAGGCCGGCGAGGCCGAAGCTCCGCAGGAGAAGCCAGCCCAGTATCAGCACCGACAGGCTCTGGGCGAGCTCGTAGAGCAAGGCCGCCCGCATCCTGCCCTCTGCCCGCAGCCGACCGACGAAGGCCCGGCCGCCGACGTTGACGACGGCAGCGAGCAGGAGCAGCCGGAGCACGCCGGTCGCCTCACTGGCGTACTCCGGGCCGAACAGCTCCAGCACGAACGGGGCGACGGCGACGGCGACGGCGACGATCGGGGCCGAGATCGCCATGCTGAGCAGCGTCCTGCGGAGCCTTTGGCGCTCGACGTTGGTCTCGTCGTAGGGGGCCTCGGCGAGGAGCGCGTCGCCGATGTTGGCGCTGAGGACGGAGACACCGTACGCAATGGTCCACGCCAGGAAGTAATACGCGGTGTGCCGGCTGCCGAGCTCGGCCAGGACGAGCAGGGGCAGGAGGCCGATCACGGCGGTGCGGGGGACAGTGGCCGCCCAGGCGGCCGACGAGTGGGCCACGAGGTCATGCAGCCCGACGCGGCGCTCGGGCCGGCTGGGCGACGGCGCGGTCGGCGCGTCGCCCGACTGGCTCCCGGCTCTGAGGTGCCGGACGATGCCGACGTTGACGACCGCGACGACGGCGAAGGCCGGCAGAGCCCAAGCGAAGAAGACGCCGAGCTCGTCGCCTGCGCCCGCCAATGGCACGAGCAAGGCGATCTTCAGGAGCCCGAACGCTCCGTTCTCGATCGCGACCCAGGACTTCAGCCCGAGGCCGACAAGCACGCCTTCCTGGAGCAGGTAGACGGCCCAGCAAGCCGTGGCGAGGACGAACAGGGCCATCGTGGCGGTCGAGCCCCGAAGGCCGGCCAGGGCCGGCGTCCATAGGTCGATCCCGGCGAGGAAGACCAGCGAACCAACCACCGCGATTGCGACGGCCGTGCCATAGGCGCTGGTGATGAGCCGCCGGGTATCTCCCGCGGCGCTAGGAAGGAACCGGACGAGGGCGGTCCGCAGCCCGATCTGGGAGATGTCGGTCAAGAGGATCATCGCAGTGATGACGGCGGAGCCGATTCCCAGAGCGACCGAAGAGTACTGTCGGGCGGCGACGATCCAGAAGACGAACCCGAGGCCTGAGGAGATGATCGAGCTGACGATGAGCGAGACGCCGCTCTGGATGTGCGGCATGGTCGACAGGGTGCGAAGCGCTGAGCTGGCCCGCGACCAGACATCCGACTCCATGGTCGACGCAGCCATCGTTCAGATCCGAAGCCGAACGGGTTGCTCGAGATACCCGCGGCCGCTGGCGACTCGAGCTCCAATGATCGCCAGCACCAGAGCGAGGCTGGCCATCCCGGGACGGCGCAGCCCGACCGGCGCCCCCGACGCGGCCTCGGGGGCGTGACTGACGGCCGGAGTGGCGACGCTCACCCTCACCCCGACAGCGAGCGGATCTCGGCCTCCTCGACTCTAAGGGCACCTCTCCCTTGTCGCTGTCCCACCGTCGGTGGCCCTTTCCTCGCCGTGGCGCCCGTCTCGCCCGAACGCTGCCGCTGCCCCGGTCGATGGTAGCGACCGTGGGTTCGATGTCGATGCGTCGCCACCCGTTGTTTTCTTTGGAGGTGATCCGTCTGGGTAGCTCAACCCATGGCGGCCGGGCGGGTCACGAGCTGCAGGACAGCATGGAGCAACCAGGGCGGTTCCTGGCCCAGTCCGGCCGGCGAGCAGCGTGGGCCTCTGCTGCCGGTTGCTCATCGTAGGGTCGCCGGAGCACCTCGGCGAGCTCCTGAACGAGCGAGAAGTCGCCGGTCTCGGCCGCATCGATGGCGAGCTGGGCCAGGTAATTCCGGAGAACGTACTTCGGATTCAGCCGGTTCATCGCTTCGGCCCGGGCCGGATCGGCCAGGCCGATCGCCTGCACCCGGCGGCGGTAGCTGCGCAACCAGTGGTCGAGCTTGGCTCGCTGGTCCGACGGCACGTCGTCCAGGGAGTAGTACGCCCCACCAAGATGTTCGGGCGCCAGCGCTTCGGCCACGAGCTCGTCGCCATCGCTCACGGGTTCCCTGTCCGCTCCGGCGGCGAGGGGCATGGCCGCCAGCCGGCGGTAGAAGATCGTCATGTCGATCTCGGTCGCCTGCAGCAGATCGAGGAGCGCCCCGATCAACGCGTCGTCCGCTGCGGAATCGCCGACCTCGAGCCCGAGCTTGGCCAGCATCATCGCCCGGTAGTCGTCTCGGAATCGGGCGGCGAACCCGTTCAGCGAGGCCTCTAGCGGCTCGGTCTCCTCGGTGAGCGGCACGATGGCATTGGCGAGCTGCAACAGGTTCCACTGCGTGATCTGGGGCTGGTACCCGAACCGGTACCGTCGGCCAGCGGCGTCGGTGGTGTTGGGGGTCCAGTTCTGATCGAAGTCGTCGAGCCACCCGTAGGGCCCGTAGTCGATCGTGAGACCGTGAATCGACATGTTGTCGGTGTTCATCACCCCGTGCACGAACCCGACCCGCATCCACTCGACCACCAGGTCGCTGGAGAGACGGCACACCTCGTCGAACCACGCGGCATACGTAGCGGGGGTCGGTTCGTCCGCTCCCG
>JAOTYQ010000739.1 GCA_029861725.1 Acidimicrobiia bacterium
CTTTGCCGCTGACACCCCCTGGCAGGCCGAGATCGAGGCTGCGTTCCCCTACGAGCTCACGCCCGATCAGGCCACCGCCATCGCCGACGTCAAAGCAGACATGGAGGCCACGGTGCCGATGGACCGGCTGGTGGTCGGCGACGTGGGCTTCGGGAAGACCGAGATCGCGATCCGGGCCGCCTTCAAGGCCGTCCAGGACGGTAAGCAGGTCGCGATCCTCGTCCCGACCACGCTGCTCGCCCAGCAGCACTACCAGACCTTCGCCGATCGGTTCGCCCCCTACCCGGTCAGGGTCGAAGTGCTGAGCCGGTTCCTCACCAACGCCCAAGCCCGGGCGGTGGTCCAGGCCACCGTCGACGGCGAGGTCGACGTGTTGATCGGCACCCACCGGATCCTCTCCGACGACGTCACCTTCGCCGACCTCGGCCTGCTCGTCGTCGACGAGGAGCAACGGTTCGGCGTCACCCACAAGGAAGCGATCAAGCAGTTCCGAGGGGCCGGCCGGGCCGACGACGGCGACCGGCCCGGCAACCTGGCCAAGGGTCACGTCGCGGTCGACGTGCTGACGCTCTCGGCCACGCCGATCCCCCGGACGCTGGAGATGAGCCTCACCGGCATCCGCGATCTGTCCTTGCTCAACACGCCACCGGCCGACCGGCAACCGATCCTGACCTACGTCGGCGAGTACGACGAGCGGGCGGCGGCGGAGGCGATCCGGCGGGAGCTCCTCCGCGAAGGCCAGGTGTTCTTCGTCCACAACCGGGTGCAGAGCATCGAGAAGGTCGCGGCCGACCTTCGCAACCTCGTGCCGGAGGCCAGGATCGCCGTCGCCCACGGGCAGATGGACGAGGGAACGCTCGAGGAGGTCGTGCTCGACTTCTGGGATGGTGAGTACGACGTGCTGGTCTGCACGACGATCATCGAGTCCGGGATCGACATGCCGACGGTCAACACGCTCGTCGTCGATCGGGCCGAGCTGCTCGGCCTGGGGCAGCTCCACCAGCTCCGGGGTCGGGTCGGTCGCTCGGGGCAGCGGGCCTACGCCTACCTGTTCAACCGGCCGGAGGCTGCGCTGTCGGAGGAGGCGTACGAGCGGTTGAAGACGATCGGCGAGGCCACCGACCTCGGTGCTGGCTTCAAGATCGCGATGCGGGACCTCGAGCTGCGGGGCGCCGGCAATCTGCTCGGTACGGGTCAGTCGGGCCACATCGCCGCCGTCGGCTATGACCTCTACTGCCAGCTCGTGATCGAAGCGGTCGCGGAGCTGAACGGCGAGCCGATCCCCGAGCCCGAAGAGATCACGATGGATCTGCCGGTGGCGGCCAACCTTCCCGGCACCTATGTCGCAGCGGAATCGCAGCGCCTCGAGGCGTACCGCCGGCTCGCCGCGGTCCGGTCCCAGGCCGAGGTCGACGACATCCGGGCCGAGTGGTTGGATCGCTACGGACCGCTACCCGAACCGGCGGAGCGGCTGCTCGAAGCGGCCGCGCTGCGGGCCCACTGCGCCCGGGTCGGCGTGCGGGAGCTCGTCACCGTCAAGGGTCCCGGGTTCGGAGGTCCGGAGCTGATCGCCAAGCTCGGCCCGGTCCGGCTGAAGGTCAGCCAGGAGGTGCGGTTCAACCGGCTGTTCCGCTCCGGAGTGTGGAAGCCGAACGAGTTCGGCGACGACGGCGGCCAGCTCCAGGTCGGTCTAACGAAGAAGAACGCGGTCGCCGCCGACCTGATCACGTTCTTCGAGACCATGTTCCCCCTCGACGACGCCGTGGCGGCATGACCGGAGCTGGACGCAAGGCGGTCGGCGGGGGCATGGTTGAGCGATCGAGCGGGCAAGACCGGCCGGAGGACACGATGGCAGACACCACTGAGCAGACCACCGAGCAACGGGTGCACCTAGACGGTGCGCCGATCGACTGGAACGAGCTCGTCGGTAGCCTCAACCGCCTGCTCCGTCTCCGAACGACCCCGATCGGCATGAAACTGTTCGAGACCGTGGCCGAGATGGAAGCGGTTCCCAAGATCCGCCGTCCCGGCGCGATCCACACGACCGACCAGATCGTGGGGATGGCGTCACGGCTCAACTGGACCGTCGGCATCACCAACGACGACCTCGTCGGCGCCCAGTGCGGGGCGGTGATCGGTCTGCACCCCCAGGACGACGAGTGGCTGTCCGGCGACCGCATGGCCGGGGTGTGGTTCGAGACCATCGAGGACTCGTCGGCCCACCAGCACGCGATGCACACCGTCCCGTTCGGCACCTACGAGGCAATGGCGGTGTCGCCCCTGGTCACGGGCCGGCTCGATCCGCCCGATATCTGCCTGATCTACGCAACGCCGGCGCAGATGATCCTGCTGATCAACGGGCTGCAGTGGTCGGGCTACAAGAACTTCGAGTGGGGTTGCGTCGGCGAGTCGGCCTGTGCCGACTCGTGGGGCCGGGCCCTCAAGCTTCGGGAGCCGAGCGTGTCGATCCCGTGCTTCGCCGAGCGGCGCTACGGGGGCGTCCAGGACGACGAGCTCCTCATGGCCACGCCGCCCGAGTTCCTGCCGAAGGCCATCGCCGGTCTGGAGGCGCTGTCTGGCAACGGACTCCGCTACCCGATCCCGCCCTACGGCATCCAGAACGACGCCCAAGCCGGCCTCGGTCGTTCCTACTCGAACTGACCAGAGAAATCCTCCGAGGTGAGCTGGGGGGTGGCGGTAGCATCCGCCGATGAGCGATCCGGCCCGGCTGTTCCTGTGGTCGGGCCTGATCTGGCAGGGCGCGCTCCGGGCCTACTGGGTGTCGCTCGTCGTCCGGATCACGGTCGACCTCGGGCTACCGAGCCTCCAGCTCGTGCTCCTCGGCACCGCCATGGAGGTGGCGGTCCTCCTCTCGGAGGTACCGACCGGCGTCGTCGCCGACACGATCAGCCGCAAG
>JAOTYQ010000155.1 GCA_029861725.1 Acidimicrobiia bacterium
CGCGCTCGGCGGGGTGATCGTCGACGGGGGCCGGTTCGACTGGACGGCGTCGGGCAAGCATCCAACGCTGACCGAGCCCTACGCCGGCTACCACGGCCTCTCGTTCGCCGAGGAGTTCGGGCCGTCGGCCCTCGGGATGCGGGCCCGGGCCGAAGGACTGCGCGACTTCGGTGGGGCGATGAGCCCGGCCAACGCGTTCCAGCTCCTCCAGGGCGTCGAGACCTTGCCGTTGCGGATGGCCCGCCACGTGGCCAACACCACTGCGGTGATCGAGATGCTCGAAGCCAACGATGCCGTCAGCTGGGTTCGTCACCCGCAGGTCGCGTCCCACCCCGACCACGAGCTGGCCAAGCGGCTCTACCCGAAGGGCGCAGGGGCCATCCTGAGCTTCGGGGTCAAGGGCGGGCGGGAGGCCGGGCGGAAGTTCATCGAGTCGGTCCAGCTCGCCTCCCACCTGGCCAACGTCGGCGACGCCAAGACCCTGGTCATCCACCCGGGGTCGACCACCCACCAGCAGCTCAGCGCCGAGGACATGGTGGCGGCCGGCATCGGGGAAGACCTCGTCCGGCTGTCGGTCGGGTTGGAAGATCCCGCTGACATCGTCGAGGACCTGGCCCGGGCGCTCAAGGCGAGCCAGCGATGAAGGTCGAGCTCGACGGCACCGAGGTCCACGCCGCCACCGGCGGCGTGGAGCTGACCGGTACCGAGCCGACGGTGCTCCTCATCCACGGTGCCGGGATGGACGCCACCGTCTGGCAACTCCAGACCCGGTACCTGGCCCACCACGGCTACCGACCGCTGGCCGTCGACCTGCCGGGCCACGGCCTCACTCCCGGTCCGGCGCTCGCCACCATCGAGGAGCTGGCCGATTGGACCGCAACCTTCATCGAAGCCGTCGCCGACCGACTCGACGAGGCGACCCCGATCCACGTCGTCGGCCACTCGATGGGAACGTTCATCGCCCTGGAGCTGGCGGCGCGCCGGGGTGAGCTCGTCCGCTCGCTCGTGCTGCTCGGGACCGCCGACGCCATGCCGGTCCACCCCGAGCTGCTGTCGGCGGCCGAGAGCGATCTCCCGGCCGCCGCCGCCCTGATGACCTCGTGGAGCCACGACCGGCCCGCCCACGTCGGCCTGAACCCGACACCCGGGCTGTGGATGCTCGGTGGGGCTCGCGCCCTCGTCGAGGGCAGTGAGCCGGGGGCACTGGCCGCCGACTTCGGCGCCTGCGCCGCCTATGAGGGAGCGACGACGGCGGCGGCCAAGGTGACCTGCCCCGTGTCGGTGGCGGTCGGTCTCGGCGACAAGATGACCCCACCCCGGGCTGCGGCCAAGCTGATCGCGGAGCTGACCGAGCCCGATGTGGTCGAGCTGGCCGGCACCGGTCACATGATGATGGTCGAGAACCCGCGAACGATCAGAGCGCTCCTCATCAACGCCCTCGCCTGATAGGCCCGGGGTCTTGCGGTCGCGGGCCCGAGCTGCCAGCGTGTCACCCCATGGGTGTACAACTGGCCAAGGACGCCATCGATCTCGGGATCGTCATCACCGACAGCGAGGCGTCGCTCGCGTTCTATCGCGACCTGCTCGGCTTCGAGCACGTCGCCGACACACCGATGCCGGCCGGCATGAACGGCACGATGCACCGCCTCAACTGCGGCAACACGCTCATCAAGCTCGTGAAGCTCGACGACGTCCCGGAGGCCCGGCCGGCCAAGGGCGGCATCGCCGGCGGCACCGGCTACCGCTACTTCACGATGATCGTCGACAACCTCGCGGAGATCACCGGAGCCGTGAAGGATGCAGGCTACAAAGTGCGCATCGACTCGGCCGAAGTCCGACCGGGCGTCACGATCTCGATGGTCGAGGACCCCGACGGGAACTGGGTGGAGTTCGTCGAGGACAAGTCCTGACGAGCGGCCCGCAACACCGTCACGGGGCGCCGAGATGGTCCCTGTCGCCGTTGAGGAACGCCGTGCCGTCGCTGCCGGTCTCGACGAGGTGGCAGGCCACCCAGCGGTCGGGCTCGACCTCTCGCCACTCCGGATCGTCGGTCTTGCAGGTCTCGACCGCATACGGGCAGCGGGGGTGGAACCGACAGCCCGATGGCGGGTCGAGCGCGCTGGGGATCTCGCCGACCAGCGGGATCCGCTGGCGGCTGCGGAGCTTGGGATCGGGGACCGGGATCGCCGACAGCAGCACCCTCGTGTACGGGTGCAAGGGCCGCTTGTACAGTTCCTCCGATGCCGACAGCTCGACCAGCCGGCCCACGTACATCACCCCGGTCACGTCGCAGGCTTGATAGACGACGGCCAGATCGTGGGCGATCGTGAGGTAGGTGAGATCGAGCTCCTCCTGCAACGACTTCAGCAGGTTCAGGATCTGGGCCCGAATCGACACGTCGAGGGCCGACACCGGTTCGTCGAGGATGATGAGCGACGGCCTCGGGGCGATGGCCCGGGCGATGGCGATCCGCTGGCGCTGGCCACCGGAGAACTCGTGGGGGTAGCGATGGGCGACGTCTGCACCATCTCGCTCTCCACCTCGATGCTCAGGTCGGCGACCAGATGGCGAGCACGCCGTCGGCCACCAGCTCGGGCCCTTCTCCGGAGGTGACGTCCTGAACCCAGACGCCGCTGTCGCCAGTGGTCCCCTGGCCGGTATAGACGAACGACGACGAGTCGGTCGACCAGAATGTGTGGCTCTGGGCGTACTGCTCGAAGAAGAGGAGAAACTGGATCGAGACGAAACTGGGAACGAAGCGACCGTGGGCCGTGGTCTGCCCTCCCTCCCAGATGTCCCACCGGAGCGTCGATCCGGCGTAGACGATCTCGTCGATCCCGGCGTCGTCGCCAGCCAGGTTCTCGTCGATCGCGGCGAGCAGCAACCGCTCGCCATCGGGGCTCCAGAAGAACGACACGACCGGCTCGTCGCTCACCACCTCGACCTCACCGGTGATGGCGTCGACGACCGAGACTCCGGTCGGCAGGACGGGCGCCTCGATCCCCGGCCGGCCCCCGCGGTCGGCGTCCGGTTCGTCGGCTCCTGGCTCGCCCTCTCGATCGGTGCCGGGTTCGTCGGTGCCGTCGGTCGTCGAGGCCTCAACCAGGTCGCTGGCCGCATCCGACGGGCCGACCTCGGCGTTGCCCGGCGGCTCGATGACCTGCACTGCGATCCGTCGTCCGGTCGGGTCGAGCACTGCGAAGAGCTGGCCCGTATAGGTCACCAGCGCGGTCCGGGTCTCGTTGACCCCGAGATCGAGACGGATCAGCTCCTGGGTCGACCCGTTCCCCTCGGGGAAGAAGAGCTGGTTGTCGGCCGACCAGATCGGGACCCTGAAATCGGCAGTGACCGGCCCGACCGGCGACAGCAGGCCTGTCTCGCCGACCAGGATCAACTCGTTGGAGACCCGAGCCAGCAAGACCTTGCCATCGGGACTCCACGATATGTAGTAGGGCAGGCCGGCGTTGACCGGCAGCGCCCGCCGAGCTCCGAGCGCGAGCTCGGCCAGGCCGAGCCCGACGCTCGACTCGCTGACGTTGCCGATGAACGCAACCCGATTCGACGTCGGATCCCAGAACGAATAGAACGATAGGAACGGCGTCTCGGTCTCCACCGCGTTGGTGCCGTCACCATTGGCCGTCACGAGGAACGTCTGGAACGCGTCGACGCCGGGCAAGGGGCGGAACTCGCTCCACACCAGCCGGGTGCCGTCGGGTGAGAACCCCGGCTGGGACACCTCCAGGCCGTCCGAGCGGGCGATGACCGTGCGCCCCGAACCGTTCGGGTCCATCGTGAGGAGGGTCCCGGCGCCATCGAGGACGGCCAGGCGGTTGGTGACCGCCTCACCGCGCTCGATGGGTACCGACTCGGGCGTCGTCGCCTCCTCGGAATCGGTTCCGGTCAGCGCCTCGCCCAGCTCGCTCGACTCGCCGCTCGGCAGCCCGAGGGGGGCGCCGTCGCCCGAACGCTCGGACTCGCCCGACGTGCAAGCGGAGACCAGCAGCACAATGGCCGCGGCGATGACGAACGACGATCGCCGCCCTCCCCCTGCTCGACGCTCCACGGCAACCCCCTCGGCGAGTCCGGGTCCCCACCGCAGCTGTCCCCCCGGGCCATTGTGACATTCGTGGTGCCGGCCGACCACCGGGCCGTCCCGTCAAATGCCGGGGATCGAGGTGAAGTCCGGTTCCCGCTTGTCGAGGAAGGCGGCGACCGCCTCACGGTTGGCGGGACCTCCGAGCAGTGGCCGGTAGGCGGCTAGCTCCCGCTCGTGGGCCGCCAGCGCCGCCTCGGCTCGGCCGGCGTCGAGCATCAGCTGCTTGGTGGCGACCAGCGACGGGATCGGGTTGGCGGCGATCTCGGCGGCGACCGCCATCGTCTCGTCGAGCAGCTGTTCGGGCTCGCACACTCGCCACACCAGCCCCTTGTCGCGGCACTCCTCGGCGGTGAACCAGCGTCCGGTCAGCAACACGTGGGCCGCGTCCTGCCATCCCATGACCGCGGCGAACGTCCAGCTGCTGCCGGCCTCGGGGGCCAGCCCGAGCTGGGGGAACGGGGTGCGGAGGCGGGCGTCGGAGGCCATCAGCACCAGGTCGCAGTGAGCCAGGAACGTCATGCCGATCCCGACCCCGACCCCGTTGACGGCGGCGATGAGCGGCTTGGGGAACGTCGTCAACCGCTGCAGCATCGACGGGAACTGGTGCTCGGTCCCTCCCTCGCCGCTCAGCATCTCGGTCAGGTCCTGGCCGGCCGAGAAGGCTCGGCCCTGGCCGGTGATCACGACGACCGCGACCCGGTCGTCGGTGACCGCGGCGTCGAGCGCGTCACGGATGGAGCCGAACACCTCGTTGTTCATCGCGTTGAGCGCATCAGGCCGGCTGATCGTGAGTGTCCGCACCCGGCCGGTATCGCTGATCTTCAACACATCGCTCATGGGCTCGCCTCCTTGCCCCGCCCTTCGCTCAGGGCGCGATCGTGTCACTCCGGCGGGACCGGAGCCCAATCGCCGTCGACCGTGAGATACTGGATCGCCCCGTCGCCGGAGGTCCGGTAGAACGTGCTGGCCCCTGCGTTACCCAGGGCCGCCAGCATCGACGGGATCTCGCCACCCTCGGCCTCGATCTTGGCGATGATCCGGTCGGGCCCGAGCACGTCGAGCATCTCGAAGGGCCCGTTGGCCCAGTTGAAACCCCAGCGGATGGCCCGGTCGACGTTGACGATGTCGTCGGCGATCTCGGGCACGAGACCGGCGGCGTAGCGAAGGGTGCCACCGAAGATCTCCCACGCCAGCCGGCCGGCGACGGTGTCGGCGAACAGGACCTCGCCCAGATCGCCGGGGACGCCGTCGAGGTCGGGCTCGGTGGCGGCCCGCCACTCCTCGGTCACGAGATCGAAGGTCTCTCGCTTCTTGGTCCCGTCGTCGAGCTTGACGACGCGTCCGAACCCGCCGCCCGCCTTGCGGCCCAGCTGCCCCCGCTCCAGCATCCGCTGCTCGACGTCGGGGAAGGCGGTGAAGGCCCGTCCCGGGTCGCGCTCGGGCAGATTGACGGAGAGGTTCTTGCCGACGAGGTCCATGACGTCGAGCCCGATCAGGTCGATCAGACCATAGAGCCCGGTCGGTGGGAGGCCGATCGGCTTGCCGAGGACGGCGTCGATCGTCTCCTGGGTCATCCCCTCGGCCAGATACGGCTTTGCCCGGTGCAGACCCGACAGCATGAAGTAGCACCCGATCCGGTTGCCGATGAAGTTGACGGTGTCCTTGGCGTGGACGACCCCCTTGCCGAGCTTGTCCGCCCCGAACTGGGCGAAGGCGTCGATCACCGCGGGTGCGGTGTGCTCGCCGGGGACCAGCTCGAACAGCTTCATCACCCGCACAGGGTTGAAGAAGTGGGTGATGGCGACGTCGTTCAGGAGCCGCTCGTCGAACCCGGCGGTGATGTCGCGCAGCGGGATGCCCGAGGTGTTGGAGCTGATCACCGTGCCGTCGCGCCGCAGCGGCTCGACCTTGGCGAACAGCTCTCGCTTGGTGTGGAGGTCCTCGACGATCGCCTCGCAGATCCAGTCGTAGTCGACGATCCTGGCGAGATCGTCGGGCAGCGTTCCGGTCTCGACGAGGTGGCGGTCCTCGGGCTCGACGGCGGCGAGGGCCTGCTCGACCGCTTCGGTGGTGAGGTCGAGCATCAGCACGCGGCAGCCGGCGGCGGCCGATGCCGCCGCGATGCCCGAGCCCATCGTGCCGCATCCCAGCACAGCCACCGATTCGATCTGACGGGCCATTGGTCGCTCCTCGATGCTCCGTTGGTGTCGGACACGACCGATCGGGCAGGGCCCCTGGCCCTCGCCGACCGACCGGTTGGCCTCAGTGTGGCAGCTCGGACCGGCGAGCGGCGCGTGCCGGAGACGAACTCCGTGCGGGGGACGGCGCCCGCCGCCTGGAGTTCGGCCTCCGGCCTAACGTCCCGGAGACGTGACGTGGTCGTACCAGCCCCGTGGGGCGTGGTCGGCCGCGGCGGCCTGGGCGCCGGCTAGCGGTGGATCCCAGCCACCGGCCAGCTCGTCCCACCGGCGAACGACGACCGCCGGCGCGCCGGCGACCACGCAGCGGTCTGGCACGACCCCGCGAACGACCGACGAGGCGGCGACGGCCACCTGGCGACCGAGCTGGGTGCCAGGCAGGATCACTGCACCCGTGCCGACCCACGAGCCGGCACCGATCGTCACCCGGTTCTCCACCACCCACTGACGACTGATCGGCAGATCCGGTTCGCTGTAGTCGTGGTTGTGATCGGTGACGTACACGGCGGGGCCGAGGGTGACGTCGTCGCCGACATCGATCCCGACCCGGCCGACGAGCGCCGTGTGGCGGCCGATGTTGCACCGATCGCCGATCCTGACCGCCCACCCGGCTGGAGGGTCGAGCGGCTCGTCGGGCCACATCCCGGCCGACAGCACGACCCCGGGCCCGAGCAGCGTGTCAGCCCCGATGCGGATCCACCGCTCCCCCATCGTCGGGCCTGGCGGGAAGCCGAAGGCACTCCCCGCGCCAACGTGCTGGAAGCGGCGGGCATGGCGGGAGTCGGAACCGCTGACCCCGGCCCTGGCCGTCCAGGTCGACATCCGGACGAGCCAGTCGGCAACCGCTCGACGCCACCACGAGCCGATCAGTTCGCGTACCACCGCCCGAGGGTACCGGCCGGTCGGCGTCGTGTTACCCGACACGAAGGCCGCTGGTCTGCGCCGCCTCCGTGCCGCCGCGGCCGATCGTCGCCCCGGGGCCACTAGCCTCGTCCCCTTGTTGGCCGACGGTGACCCTCTCGGGCTGGGTGCGACCGGGCGGGGCGCCGCTTCCCGGGGGCGGCACGATCAAGGATCTCGGCGTCAGCACCGACGGGCTGTTCGGCCAGGCGATCTTCTTCTTCACCGAGTACCAGTTCGACGGCGAGGAGGACGCGGTCCGGACGCAGATCGAGGGTCTGGTGCCGGGCTCCGACTACGACCTGTCGGAGGGAGCGGTCGACACCCGGCTCTACCTGACCCATCCGTTCTTCACCGACGCGTTCGTCGGGTTCTACAGCGCCGGCTCCGGCTCGACGATCGTCGATCTCAACACCCAGCGACCCTTGCAGGACTGACCGGCCCGGGATGGTCGGGGCTCAGCCGTCGGTCACACAGCCGTTCGAGGCGTCCTCGACGTTCTTGATGTACTTCCAGAGCGTCCCGCTCGTCGCCTTGAACGGCGGTGCCGTCCACGCCGCCTGGCGGGAAGCGAGCTCCTCGTCGGAGAGCGCGACGTCGATCGTGTGACCCTCGTCGTCGATGGTGATGACGTCACCGTCGACGACGAGGGCGATCGGCCCGCCATCCTGGGCTTCCGGCACGACATGGCCGATGATGAAGCCGTGGCTCCCGCCGGAGAAGCGGCCGTCGGTTATGAGGGCTACGTCGTCCAGGAAACCGGCACCGGCCAGCGCGCTCGTCGGGGTCAGCATCTCCGGCATCCCGGGCCCGCCCTTCGGGCCCTCGTAGCGGATGACGATCACGTCGCCCGAGGAGATCACGCCCTGTTCCAGGCCCTCGAGCATGTCTTCTTCTGAGTCGAAGACGCGAGCCGGCCCGCTGAACCGGAGGCCCTCCTTGCCGGTGATCTTGCCGACCGCACCCAGGGGGGCCAGGTTGCCGCGCAGGATGCTGATATGGCCCCGCGCCTTCACCGACGTGTCGAGCTTGGCCACGATCTTCTGATCGTCGTCGAGTCCGTCGAGAGCTTCGAGGTTCTCGCCGAGCGATCTACCGGTCACCGTCATCTGGTCACCGTCGAGCATGCCCTCGCCGAGGAGGTACTTCATCACCCCGGGGACGCCACCGACCTCGTGCAGCTCCTCCATCACGTACTGACCCGAGGGCTTGAGGTCGGCCAGGAGCGGCACCCGGTTGCTCGTCGCCAGCCAGTCGTCGATCGTCAGGTCGAGCTCGAACGCCCGAGCGATGGCGATCAGGTGGAGGACGGCGTTGGTCGACCCCCCGAGAGCCATCGTGACGACCATGGCGTTCTCGAGCGACTGCCGGGTCACGATGTGGCGGGGGGTGAGCTCCTGTTCGAGAAGCGTTCGCATGACCCGACCGGCTCTGACGCACTCGTCGATCTTGGCCGGGTCCTCGGCGGGGGTGCACGACGAGTACGGCAGCGAGAGCCCGAGCACCTCGATCGCCGTCGCCATCGTGTTGGCGGTGTACATCCCGCCACACGCCCCCGCCCCCGGGCAGGCGTTGGCCACGATCGCCTGGCGATCGTCCTCGGTGATCGTCCCGGCCAGCGCCTGTCCGTAGCTCTGGAAAGCCGACACGATGTCGAGCTTCTCCTCCGATCCTCCGATGACGGCGCACCCGGGCTTGATCGTTCCTCCGTAGACCATGATCGCAGGCCGGTCGAGGCGGCCCATCGCCATCACGCAGCCGGGCATGTTCTTGTCGCAGCCCGGCAGTGCGACGAGCCCGTCGTACCACTGGGCGGCCATGACCGTCTCGATCGAGTCGGCGATCAGGTCCCGGCTCTGCAGGGAGTACGACATGCCATCGGTGCCCATCGAGATCCCGTCGGATACCCCGATCGTGTCGAACCGCATGCCGACCAGTTCGGCCTCGACGACCCCGCGACGCACGTGGTCGGCAAGCTCTCCGAGGTGCATGTTGCACGGGTTGCCCTCGTACCAGCAGGCGGCGATCCCTACCTGGGCCTTCTGCAGGTCGGCCGGGGTGAGCCCGGTGGCGTAGAGCATCGCCTGCGAGGCGCCCTGGCTCGGTGGCTGCGTGATGCGCGACGAGTAGCGGTTGAGGCCCCCGCCGCTGCCGTTTCCATTCGATGCGTGGTCCGACATGGGCATGAACCTACCGCCGTCGGGGCGCAACCGCGGCCGACAATCAGCCGCTGGGTCTGCACGGGAACAACCCGCCGTCGGTCCCGCGAATCAGCCGCCGAGCGCGGCGGGGCGGGCCACGAACATCGCCTTCGCCTCGACCATCGGCCGGCCGTCACCGTCGACGATGGCGCCGGTGACACGCACCGTTCTGCCCCGGGGCTCGGCCGCTTCGGCCACTACCCGGTACGGGCCCCCGTCGAGGGCGACCGCCTGCGGGTAGCGCAGGTCGAGCGTGCCGGTCACCACCCGGCTCCCGATCGCCGCCGCCCCCGCCCTGGCGCACACATGATCGAGGACGGTCGCCGCCATCCCGCCGTGCAACCAACCCGGGTTTCCTCGATGCTCGGGCTGAGGCTCGAACCACGCCATCACCCGGTTGCCGTCGTGCTCCACGTCCGGGTGCAGCGCCACCAGGACACGGCCGACGTCGTCGACCGGTGGGTCGGCGTCGGTCCCGTCGCCCGCTCCCTCAGCCATCGCTGAGCCCGAGCTTCGGCTCGAAGGCGGTGGCGCCGCTGGCCGCTCTGACCACCGATTGCCACATCCCGACTGCGAAGACGACAAGCGTGATCCAGATCGCCCAGTGGAGCAGGCCAACCTCGAACAGTGCCGCGCCGGCCGAGGCGATCATGCAGTACCGGCCGCCCCGGGCCAGAGCGGTCGCGATGACGTACTTCACCGGCGAGTAGTCCCGCATGACCGCTATCGCACCGCTGACCACCCCCCCGACCAGCCCGAGGGCGACGGCGGCGACCGAAGCGCCGATGACCGTAAATCGAACCGCTCGCCCGGGCTGAAGCACCGCCTCGTCATGGATGGAGAGATCGCTCACACCGGACGGGTCACCGCACGCTCCGGCCACCGCTGTGGGTTCTGTGAGACGAGGAGCTGGACACGGGGAGCAATCAGTTCAGAGTAGGCGATCAGGTAGCACTCCATGATCGCCGTCGCCATCCACCCGAACAGCCGGCGCCGCTTCGACTGCGAGACCCGAACGGGTCGGAGATCGGCGAGGAACGCAGCCTCGAAGCGGGCGACGAACGAATCGTCCGAAATCACGAGCCCGATCTCCTGATTGCAGGTCAGGCTATGACGCCCGAAGTTCGACGATCCGACGAGGAGCTGATCGTCGGCGAGCAGGAACTTGGAGTGGGAGAAGGTCGAGTACCGGCGCAGGCCGACGCCGGCCCTGGCCGCCCGAGCGGCAAGATAGGGCGTGATCGCCTCGAGGAACCGGAAGTTGTTCCGGTCGGCCATGACGACGGTGCGCACCGAGGCCGGAGAGGCCTCCAGCGAACGGACCAGCCGGCGATCCAGCGCATACGGCGACGCGACGACTACCCGCCTCCGAGCCCCGCCGACGAGACTGTCGAAGGTTTGGGCCAGCTCCCGGTTCGTGACCACGGTGACCGAGCCGAGACAGCGCTCGATCGACGTGTACTGGCCGGCCAGCGTGTCGTCGAAATCGGCTCGTAGCAAGCGCAACAGGTCCGTTCCCGTCACCCGCACCATGAAGTCGTGCCAGCGAA
>JAOTYQ010000156.1 GCA_029861725.1 Acidimicrobiia bacterium
AGGCGCCGGCAGATCTCACCCTCCACGCCGAAGATGAGCTCGTCGTGTACGGGCGCCGCGAGCGGCTGGTGGAGCTGGGTCTGCTCGGCGGTGAGTGACTCCCGCGCTTACGGTCCCGTTCGCGTCGCGCGACGTGGCGGCGCTCCCGATGCCTGGGGCCGTCCTCACTGCGCCCGGGAGCTGAGCCGAACTCAACAGGGGAGCCCACCGGGCTCCCCGGTGTCCGGTCCGAGAGTTAGCGCTCGCCATCACGGCCGTCGGCGCGATCTGATTCGGGAGCGGAATCCCCCTCTGGGTCTGGGCGGCCCGAGGTCGCTGGTCAGCGCCGCGTCGGCCGCGAGACCTCCCTGACCACTTCCACAAGTTGGTCGTAGCCGGCCTTGGGCCGCTCATCCCAATCGACGGTATTCCAGACGTCCCAGCCGTAGCCGTTCGTCTGGGCCACCTCGTCGCCAAGTGCCACCGCGATGCCCACGCGTGTGACGGCTGAGGTCGTGATCCTCCCGTCCCGACCGATGACCAGTGCGCGTCGGGACGACGGATCGGCAAAGCCGAGCATCAGGTAGGGCAGCCGCAGCTCGACCGTATCGCCGGATGCGGCGAACAGGGCCCGGCGGTCGAAGCCGGGACTGTTGGGATCTGTGGTTCCGGTCTGCAGTGGGTTCAGGTCGAACCACTCGACCGGCCGCTTCTCGCCGGTGGTCGGCACCGTGTACGGGCGGTTGGAGATGAGCCGCTGCTCGTTCCAGACCCCGCTGTCAGGGGCGAGGGAGGCGGGGTCCACGTCGTAGTACTCGAGCAGCCGCCCATAGATCAGCGTGTTGGGGTCGTTCGAGGCCCGCACGTATGCGCGGGCTTCGTCTCCTGAGATGACGACGGCGGTGTCTGAGGTCGGTGCCGCGCCTGGAACACCCGGGAGGCCTCCCGCTCCCCCCGGGGTGAGGTCGAAGCCGACGGCGAGCGGCGCTCTTCGCCACGCCCCTGGCCTTTTGACGGTGATGCGCAGATAGAGGTAGCTGGCGTCCCTGGCGGCGCGCACCTCGCGCACTCGGCCCCTCGATTCGTGGATGACCTGCGCGGGTGCGTCGTCCCAATCGCTGCCGTCGCCGTCGACGACTATTCCCGGCGCGTCGGCGTCCTCGATCGCCAGCAGTCCGAAGACCGATTCGTTCGTGAGCGGGTTGTGCCACAGCTGCCGACGCTTGCGCGGCAGCTCGTAGTCGATCGTGTTCCACGTGAACTTGAACCACTCGTCGGCCCATTCGAATACGAAGCCGCCGTCGATTCCGAGGTCGCGCTGCATCTCCAGCAGCTCGGCGTTGATGGCCATGGCCTCCTGCTCGCTGTGCCCTCCCTGGTCGCGCCCGAGTGGGCCGTGGTGGGCGGACCCGATCGAGGATGGCACCCCGTACTCCAGCACGACGACGGGCATGCCCGCATGGTGCTCGCGGAGTCGGGTCAGGTAGCCGGCGTACGGATCGATCTGGCCGTTGTACTCGAAGTCCGCGATGCCGGGCTCGTAGCGTTGGAAGTCGGGGTAGTAGGGGTACGCGTGATAGCTGGCGTAGTAGCCGCCAGGCCAGTCGGTGACGGTGAGGTGGTTGGCGTCGATGCCGACGAGATCCTCGCGCGGAAGAGGTTCCGCGGGGTGGGCGAGCGGATCGGTCGTCGGCCAGTTGCTGAACGTCAGTGGAACGCTGATGCCGCGCTCGGCCTCGAGTGAGGCCACGAGATCGAGCATCTCGGCCAGCCACGACTCCGTGGGGGACGCCTGCGCGGTCGCCGAGACGTACCTGCCCGCGTATGGCTCTCGCCCGGCGTTGCGGGCGTCCGATTCGTGGGTTGCCTTGGGGTCCATCTCGATTCCAAGGGCCCAGGAGAGCAGCCAAGGGCTGACGTCGGCCGTATAGGTGCCGCTCCCGTGGCCGGCCCGCGGCGGCAGCACCGCGTCGCCATGGATGACCCCGACGGCGTCGGTGATGTCCCGGCGGAAGCCCTCGCGCACCTCGGGGGCAAACAGATCTCGGTCGGCGGCGAACTCCTCTTCCGGGATCCAGACTCCGTGCACCAAGTAGAGCGGCCGCTCGGGATGGGCGTTGTTGTAGGCGAGGAGCTCCTCGTAGAAGTTTGGCGGCTGCACGGTGTAGATGCGGACCGAATGAAAGCCCGCTTTCGCGATCATGGGCAGCCAGCGCCGCCACGTCTCGGCCGACACGGCGAGCTGGCCGGGTTGGGAGCCGGGCACGGTTGGGCCCACGTTCACACCGGTGACGAAGTCGACCTCACCGCCCGCGAGCTGCAGGACGAAGCGCTCGTCCTCGGTGCGAGCGAGGCGTGAGAGGCCGTCGACGATGTCCGGCGCGGGCGCTCGCGATTCGACCGGTGCGCTGGAGCTGGCGCTACCGGTCGTCTCCCCCGAGGAGCACCCCGCGAGCAGAAGCGCGATCGCCAGCCCAGCGAGGGTCAGATAGAGCACGCCGAAAACCGAGGGGATCGCCCGCTGCTCGACCGACCGGCAATGAGACGTTACGGCGGACATCTCAGAGTGTGTCGGCGATTGTCCGGCGGCGCTTTAGGTCCGAGAGGCTGTGATTCCCGTCCGAAAGACCGCCTCATCGGTCCAGAGCGCGCCGCTGTCGAGGATCGGTTTCAACCCGGTGTGACCCGGACCTCCGAAGAACGTCGGGTGCTCCGCGAAGCACCGCACGGGGATCATGGCCGCCGAGAAGCGATGAGTCCCCGTCGAGCTGACCAGCCCTGCGGAACCCGCGCTTCGAGCCCGGTCCAGCGGCACGAGATCCATCTCGAACGCCGCACCAAGCGGGATTCGACGACCTGCTCATAACAGGCGTCGGCGCCAGCAGGCACAATGGCCCTCTGGCCGACAGCCGCCTGAGAGGAGCCAGCGTGCAGTGGTATCTCGAGGTCCTCAAGAAGTATGCGGTGTTCGATGGTCGGGCCCACCGCACCGAGTTCTGGATGTTCGTCCTGGTGAGCGTGATCATCAGCATCATCCTGGGCGTCCTCGACGCTGTATTCGGCACGAGCGGCGGTGGAGCCGGTCTTCTACAGGGCCTCTACGGCCTCGCGGTCCTGCTGCCGTCACTGGCAGTGGGCGCGCGTCGACTGCACGACATCGACCGGTCGGGCTGGTGGCAGCTTCTGGGGCTGATCCCTCTGATCGGGATCATCGTGCTGATCGTCTGGTGGGCCAAGGAGGGCGACCCATCGTCCAACCAGCACGGGCCCAACCCCTGGGCCGGCCCTCAGCCGGTCTGAGCGCCTCGAAGGAAGGGTAGGGCAGCTCGGGCCTGACGGCAGGTCAGTCAAGGCACGCGGCTGATCTGCCCCCACTCCCCGCACAGCTCTCTGTCGCGACGTCGCCATCCACGAGCACGTGGCTATGGCGTGGTGGCTGCTCACACGTTGGACCTGCTCGCGCCACGCCTCGGGGCGTGAATGGGCGCGGCAGGATTCGAACCTGCGCCAGCGGGATTATGAGGCCCGTGGTTGGCGTGCCGCCCTGTTGCGTTCATTACCGAGGAGCCCTTTCCGTTACCGCTTCTTAGGCCTCCTCGGCTTCAAGATTCGTGCGATTCCGTAGCGTCCCGTTCGGCCGCGTTCGTTTGCAGCGTGTTTGCACGGCCGCCTCGCCGCATGAACCAAGGACCCCAACGCCGACGCCCCCAGAGCCGTTGATCGTCTCCCGGACTACCATTGGGCGGCTAGGCCAAGATCCGCTGGTGCGTACCCACGAAGAGCGCCCAGCGATTCCACTCTCGAATCAGATGTGCTCGAACATCAGATTTGCTCGAACAGCTTCTGGACGCAGTCTGAAGTCTGTGGTTGAAGTGGTCATGTCCTTGGCCGTCCATTGGATCAGCTGATCCTTTTCGCCAACGCGGTGTCCAGGTCGCGGCCCAGCCTCTGGCCCTCCTGCGGGCGGTGTCCGGTCGACCGGACGGCGCGACGGAAGGCGTCGCCGAGGTTGTGCGGGTCGAGATCGGTGCCATATCGCGCCGGGCGGTGTACGAGGCCCTCGGCGTTCTGGCCGAGACGCGCCTCACCCGACGCATCCAGCCCGCCGGGTCGCCGGGCCCCCCGCGAGGAGCGGGCCGGTGGCAACCGCCATAATCTCACCTGCCGCACCTGCGGCCGGATGGGCGACGTCGACTGCGCGGTCGGCGCCACCCCCTTCCTGACCGCCGCCGCCGACTCGGATTGCGAGATCGACCAGTCCGAGGTGATCTACTGGGGCCACTGCCCCCCCTGTATGGAGGCAGCCAACGGCACCGGAGCACGCGGGCGAGCACGGTTCGAAGTCCGCCACATCAGCAAACGAGGAGAGAAATGAGCACCGAAGGCCACGGCACGACCGCCACTAGCGACGATCTCTCGGCAGCGAAGTGTCCGATGATGAGCGCCGCGCACCAAGCTGTTGGAGCCACGGCGAACCGGCACTGGTGGCCGAATCAGCTGAACCTGGGGATCCTCCGTCAGGATCACTCCAAGGCCAGCCCCCTTGGCGAGGACTTCGACTACGCCGAGGAGTTCAACAGTCTCGACTTCGACGCCCTGGCCAAGGACGTCGATGCGCTGATGACCCAGTCACAGGACTGGTGGCCGGCCGACTACGGGCACTACGGGCCGCTGTTCATCCGGATGACGTGGCACGCCGCGGGCACGTACCGCATCGCCGACGGCCGTGGCGGCGGCGGCGCCGGCGCTCAGCGCTTTGCGCCCCTCAACAGTTGGCCCGACAACGCGAACCTCGACAAGGCCCGCAGGTTGCTCTGGCCGATCAAGCGGAAGTACGGCCGGAAGATCTCGTGGGCCGATCTACTGATCTTCGCCGGGAACCGCGCCCTGGAGACGATGGGCCTCAAGACCTTCGGTTTCGGTGGCGGCCGCGAGGACATCTGGGCTCCCGAGGAGGACGTTTACTGGGGCCCGGAGCGGGAGTGGCTCGGCGACGAGCGCTACAGCGGCGACCGGGAACTGGCGAATCCGCTCGGCGCGGTTCAGATGGGCCTGATCTACGTCAACCCGGAGGGCCCGAACGGCAACCCGGACCCGCTGGCCGCGGCGCGGGACATCCGCGAGACGTTCCGCCGCATGGCGATGAACGACGAGGAGACCGTGGCCCTCTGCGCCGGCGGCCACACGTTCGGCAAGACCCACGGCGCGGCCGACGACGCCGAGTACGTCGGCCCCGAGCCCGAGGGTGCCAGCATCGAGGAGCAGGGCCTCGGCTGGAGGAGCAGCTTCGGCAGCGGCAAGGGTGATGACACGATCACGAGCGGGCTCGAGGGTGCCTGGACCAACGACCCGATCAGGTGGGACAACGGCTACTTCGAGAACCTGTTCGGCTACGAGTGGGAGCTGACGAAGAGCCCGGCCGGTGCGTACCAGTGGACCCCCAAGAACCCCGAGGCGCAGGGCACGGTGCCGGACGCGCACGATCCGTCGAAGCGGCACGCCCCGATGATGGCGACGACCGACATCGCGCTGATCGTGGATCCGGTCTACAAGGAGATCTCGAAGCGGTTCTATGAGAACTCGGACGAGCTCGCCGACGCGTTCGCTCGGGCGTGGTACAAGCTGTTGCACCGCGACATGGGGCCCGTCTCACGATACCTCGGCCCGTGGGTTCCCGAGGAGACGCTGCTCTGGCAGGACCCGGTCCCCGAGGTCACCCACGAGCTGATCGACGACGAGGACATCGCTGCGCTCAAGGGCAAGATCCTCGACTCGGGCCTGTCCATCTCACAGCTGGTCTCGACCGCCTGGGCTTCAGCGTCGACCTACCGTGACACCGACAAGCGCGGTGGCGCGAACGGGGCGCGCATCCGGCTCTCGCCCCAGGCCGAGTGGGACGTCAACGTGACCTCCGGCGTGTCCGAGGTACTGGAGACTCTCGAGAGGATGCAGCAGGAGTTCAACGCTTCGCAGACGGGCGGCAAGATGGTCTCGCTCGCGGACATGATCGTGCTGGGCGGGTGCGCAGCCGTCGAGTCGGCCGCCGAGAAGGCCGGGCAGGCCGTGCAGGTGCCCTTCTCACCGGGGCGCACCGACGCCACCCAAGAGCAAACCGACCCCGAGTCGTTCGCCGTGCTCGAGCCGACGGCCGACGGGTTTCGCAACTACCTCCAGGAGGGCCACGAGCTCCCGGCGGAGCACCTGCTGGTGGACAAGGCGTTCATGCTGACGCTGTCCGCTCCCGAGATGACGGCCCTCGTCGGCGGCATGCGGGTCTTGGGTGCCAACGCCGGGCGGTCCGAGCACGGGGTCTTCACCGACCGACCCGGGGCACTGACCAACGACTTCTTCGTGAACCTGCTCGACATCGAGACGGAGTGGAAGGCGACCACGGACTCCGAGGACGTGTTCGAGGGGCGAAGTCGCGAGACCGGCGAGCTATGGTGGGCCGGAACCCGCGTCGACCTCGTCTTCGGCTCGAACTCCGAGCTCCGGGCGATCGCCGAGGTCTACGGGAGTGCCGATGCCGAGCAAAGGTTCGTGCGTGATTTCGTCGCTGCGTGGACCAAGGTCATCAATCTCGATCGCTTCGACCTCACGTGATCTGAGCAACGGGCCAATCTGACGCACTCGCGGTTGGGTTTCCCGCCGATCTCGGGCGCAGGCAAGAGGGCGGCTAAGGCCGCCCTCTTCTCGTCCTGTCATCCAACCCGGGGCGCCCGCAGCGTCCCCCGGTAGACGCTCTCGACGAGATCGCAGATGACGCGCGGATACCGGAACTGCACGTCGTCCGACAGCAGCATCTCGGGGACCCGCCGCAGCCGCTTGTGGTCGGCGAGGACGAACGACTCCTCGATCCGCCGGCGGTAGTCGCGCACCATCGCCGGGCCGGTCGAGCCGCTGTCGAGCGCGGCCACCGCGGCGCCCGGGCCGCGGCGCAGCCGCCGATCGCGAAGTTGACCCCCTCGAGCCACAGGCCTGCGGCGAGACAGAACGCGGCCGCGTCACCGGACACGAGCATCCCGTCGCAGCCGAGCTCCGGCATCGTGTTCCACCCGCCCTCGGGTATGACGTGGGCCGAGTACTCCTTCAGCTGACCGCCCCGAACCAGCGGTGCCACCATCGGATGGGCCTTCAATCCGGCGATGAGCTCCTCGGCGCGTCGGTCCGACTCGGCCAGGTCGGACAGTCGGAGCACCACCCCGATCCCACGGTGTCGAGGTTGGTGTAGATGAACCCGCCGCCGGCGATGTCGCCGGTGCAGCCGACGATCTCGAAGTCGGCCCCTTCGTCGCCGGTGAGGCCAAAGCGGTCCTCGATCACGTCCCGCGGCAACGCGAGGACCTCCTTCGCCCCCAGGGTGAGATGGGTGCTGTCACCCGCGTGCGGGTAGAGACCCGCCTCCTTCGCGGGAAAGGAGTTCACCCCGTCGCAGGCGATCACGACGTCGGCGGTGAGGTCTCCGTCGGATCGGTCGGTGCGCACACCCGTGACGCGGCCGCCGCCGTCCTGCAGCAATCCGGTGGCCGTCGTGCTCGTGACGAGCGTCGCCCCGGCGTCGGTGCCGTGGTCGTCGTCGCGCCGGTTGGTGAGCGCGGAGAGGAACTGGCGCACGAGGGAATGCTGGCCGGCGTTGACCTCAACGCCGTCGCATCCCGCCGCAACCGCCGCGGCCGCCGCCCGCCCGAAGCCGTCGACGACCGCGGTGACGTCGGCGGCCTCCATGATCTTCGGCACCTCGCGGGTGTTCACCTCGGGTTCGTCCGAGGGCGACCAGAGCGGCCGCTGCGACCAGTGCGACGTCCCCTGGCCCCCTGCGTGCCCCAGGCCCGCCAGCACCAGTCCGCCGTGCGGGTGACAGGCATCGACGATCGCCCGCCATCCAGGACCGCACTCCGATGCCAACGGCGACCGCTCGTAGGGCCAGTCGGACTCGTGGACCGAGGCCTCCTCGACCACGAGGATCCCGGTGCCGCCCCGGGCGCGGCGCTCGTAGTACGCCACGTGGCGCGGCGACAGCGATCGGCCGTCGCCCAGGTTGGTGACGTGGGGGCCGAAAATCACCCGGTTCGGGGCCTGGCGAGACCCGACCCGTATCGGTGTCAGCAGTTCCATGGTCGGGCCCGACCGTACCGCCGTCGGCTCAGAAGTCTCCTGCCCGGCGGCGGAGGTCGGCGATGTCTGCGTCGATCCGGCGGCGAGCGGCCGGCGGGAGCCCCGCGATGCCGAACTCGATGTCGGCGAGCACCGCCGCCCCCCGTTCGGCGGCTCGCCGGCCGGATCCCGTGATCCGGGCCAGCGTGGTGCGTCGATCGGTGGGGTGACGGACCCGCTCGACGAGCCCGTCGCGCTCGAGGCGGTCGATGGTGTTGGTGATGCTGGCGGGATGCACCTGGAGTCGGTCGCCCATCTTGCCGAGCGGCAGCTCACCGGTTCGGGTGAAGCTGAGAAGGGCGAGCGCCTCGAAACGCGAGAAGTTGAGGTCGACGGCGGTGAGCGCCTCGTTGATCCGGCCGAGCACGATCTGGTGGGCCCGGGTGATCGAGGTCGCAGCCGACATGGCATCCACCCCGCCCCATCCGTGCCGGCGCCAGTTGCGACGGGCCTCCTCTATCGGGTCGAACGACAGCGTCATGCATGTAGAATGGCAGTTGATACTTTGACGTCCAAGTATTTTGGGGATCACGTGAGCGACGACCGGATCGAGCGCCCGTCACCGGAGACGATGTCCGGGATCCCGGTCGACTCGGTCTACGGGGACCATCCGCTCCCCGGCGAGTTCCCCTTCACCCGCGGCCTGTACCCCGAGATGTACCGATCACGCCTCTGGACGATGCGCATGTTCGCGGGCTTCGGCACGGCCGAGGACACGAACCTCCGGTTCAAGGAGCTGCTGCGCCACGGCGGCACCGGCCTCTCCACCGCCTTCGACATGCCGACGCTCATGGGCCGCGACTCCGACAGCGAGTGGGCCCTCGGCGAGGTCGGTCGCGCGGGGGTGGCGGTCGACACGATCGACGACATGCGCGATCTCTTCGCCGGCATCGACCTCTCGACGGTGTCGACCTCCATGACCATCAACGGTCCGGCGCCGATCCTGCTCGCGATGTACGTGGCCGTCGCCGAGGACGACGGCGTCGGCCGGGCGCAGCTCGCGGGCACCCTCCAGAACGACATCTTGAAGGAGTACCAGGCCCAGAAGGAGTACATCTATCCTCCCCGACCCTCGATGCGGCTGGTCACCGACGTCGTGCGCTTCACCACCGCCGAGATGCCCCGCTGGCACCCGATCTCGGTCTCGGGGTACCACATCCGCGAGGCCGGCTCGACGGCCGCCCAGGAACTGGCCTTCACCCTCGCGAACGGATTCGCCTACGTGGAGGCTGCGCTCGCGGCCGGCCTCGACGTGAACGACGTGGGCCGCCGGTTGAGCTTCTTCTTCAACGCCCACATCGACTTCTTCGAGGAGATCGCCAAGTACCGGGCGGCCCGCCGCATCTGGGCCCGCTGGATGCGCGACCGCTACGGCGCCACCGACGAGAAGGCGATGATGTGCCGCTTCCACACCCAGACGGCCGGCGTGTCGCTCACCGCCCAGCAGCCAGAGAACAACATCGCCCGGGTGGCGATCCAGGCGCTCGCAGCCGCTCTCGGCGGGACCCAGAGCCTGCACACCGACAGCTTCGACGAGGCCCTCGCCCTCCCCACCGAGAAAGCGGCCCGGATCGCGCTGCGGACCCAGCAGATCGTCGCCCACGAGACGGGCGCGGCCAACGTCGCCGACCCGCTCGGCGGCTCGCCCTTCGTCGAATGGATGACCGACGAGCTCGAGCGCCGGGCCGAGGAGGTCTTCGCCCACCTCGACGAGCTGGGCGGCGGCAGCGTCCTCGAAGGCGTCTACGAGGGGATCGAGAGCGGCTGGTTCGTCGGCGAGATCGCCGACGCGGCCTACCGGTTCGAGCGCGAGGTCAACGCCGGGCGCCGCGTCATCGTCGGCGTCAACGCGTTCACCGACGGCGCCGACGACAGCGAGCGGAACCTGCTCCGGATCGGCCCCGAGACCGAGGACTACCAGCGCAAGCGGCTCGCCATGGTGAAGCAGGAGCGAGACGACGACGGCGTGCGAACGAGCCTCGAGCAGCTGACGGCCGACGCGGCCGAGCCGGACGTGAACCTGATGCCGGCGATCATCGACGCGGCGCGCGCCCGGGCCACCGAGGAGGAGATCGTCATGGCAATGGAGTCGGTCTTCGGCACCTACGTGGAGCGGGCCGTTGTCTGAACAGGCAGAGCCTGACACCGACCGACCCGATCCCGACCCGCCCGACCGGATCAGGGTAGTGCTGGCCAAGCTCGGGCTCGACGGCCACGACCGCGGCATCAAGGTGGTCGCCCGCACGCTGCGCGACGCGGGCATGGAAGTCATCTACCTGGGCCTGCGCCAGACCGCCGACAGCATCGTGGCCGCAGCCGAGCAGGAGGACGCCGACGTCATCGGCTTGTCGATGCACAATGCCGGCCACCTGACCCTCGCCCCCGCGATGGCCGCCGCCCTCCGGGAGGCCGACCTCGACATCCCGTTGGTGATCGGCGGCATCGTGCCCGACGACGACGTCGAGGAGCTCCGTCGCGGCGGTGTCGCCGCGGTGCTCGGGCCCGGAGCCTCGGCGGACGAGGTCGTGGCCGCGGTACGCGCCGCCGCCGGCGCCGCCCTGCCCGAGTGACACGGGCCGGCGGATGACACTGCGCGACCTCTCCGTCGAGGACCTCGTCGACCGGGCCCGGTCCGGCGACCGGCGCGCCCTCGGCCGCGTGCTGTCGTGGATCGAGGCCGGCGGCGCGCGGGCCGACGAGGTCACCGCCGTCACCCATCCGCTCGCCGGCGACTCCCACGTCGTGGGCATCACGGGTTCTCCCGGTGCCGGGAAGTCGACGCTCACGGGCCAACTCGTCCACGTGCTCTGT
>JAOTYQ010000157.1 GCA_029861725.1 Acidimicrobiia bacterium
ACATCGATCGCGTGCTCGCGGCGCTGGCCGAGGCGGCGCCGCAGATCGGCGACGTTGACGAGGAGCCGAGGCGGCCGACCGACCGACCGGGGACGGGCTTCGTGGGCCGAGCTCAACGCCGCTCGCCCTCCAGCTCCATCGAGTCCCGCAGGTCGAGATCGGCAGCCCGACGGGGCGGGCCGTTCTCGGACCACTCGTCGCCCCATTCCCGCGGCGCGGCCCCGGGGACCTCCGACATGCCGAGCAGCTTCTGGCGGCCCTTCTGCACCGTTTCGGTGGTCTGGGCCAGGACCGACTCGAATCGGGCGAGCTTGCGGTCGCAGTACTCCTCGACCTGCCGCTTCATGAGGTTGGCCTCCGCCTGGGCGTCGTCGAGGATCCGCCGGGCACGGGCCTCGGCGTCCTTGACGACCTGCTGGCGCTCGACCATCCGGCTGACCTGAGCCCGGCCCTCGTCGATGAGGGCCTTGTGCTCGCGCCGTGCCTTGGCGATGAAATCCTCTCGTTCCTTTAGCAGCCACCGGGCGGCTCGGACCTCGTCGGGCAGCTGCTCCTGGGCCTGCTCCAAGAGGTGCAGGAGCTCGTCCCTGGCCACCTTCACCGTGGTCGACATCGGCAGCGGTCGAGCCTCGGCCAGTATCTCGATCGCTTCTTCGAGCAGGGCCTCCACCTCGGGCACGGCATAGGGGTTGGGAAGTGTTCCCTCGGGCGGCTCATAGTCCCCGTCGTCGAGCTCATCGTCGTAGAGTTCGTCGCTGTCGGTCATGACTGCTGCCTTTCGGCCAGGGCCTTGGCGACGACGTCGGGCACGACGGAGGCGACGTCACCACCGGCGGATGCGATCTCGCGGATGTACCGGGACGACACGAGGGCGCTGGTACCGATCCCGGGGATGAACACGGTCGGGACGTCGTCGCCGGTCGCCGCGTTCATCTTGGCCTGCAGCATCTCGATGTCGAGGTCGCTAGCGCTGCGAATGCCCTTCAGCAGGCAGGTCGCGCCCTGGTCGGCCGCTGCCCTGGTCACCAGTCCGGTGAACGAGACGACCCGGACGTTGTCGAGGTGGTCGGTGGCGGCCTCGATGAGCTCGACCCGTTCGGGCGCGGTGAACAGACCCGACGGCTTGGCCGGGTTGTGACCTACGGCTACGAGCACCTCATCGAAGACCTCGACTGCGATCTCGATGACGGCGACGTGACCGTTGTGGAGGGGATCGAACGAACCCGGGTAGAGCGCCACGGCCATCGAGTCCAAGCTAGCCGCCACCGAATCGAGATCGGTACATGGAGCGTCACCGACCGGGCTTGCGGTGGCTCGGTCGCTCAGCCAGTGCCCCGGTCCGCTGTTGGCAGCGGGGTCAGGCGGCGGGCGATGACGATGTGCGAACGGCCGTAGGTCCGGCGCCGGAGCTCCTCCCACCCCGCCGGCAGAGGGATATCGCGCTCGGCGTGGCCGACGACGATCTCGGCGTCGAGCCGCGACAGCAGGTCCGGCCAGACGTCGCTGCCGTAGGGCGGGTCGCAGAAGGCTAGATCGGCGCTCGGGAGTCGATCGAGGGCCCGCTCGACGGGGCCGACCTCGACGGTGGCGCGATCGGCGAAGTCGAGGCGGGCGAGGTTGGCCTCGATCGTGGCCCCGGCCGCCCGGGCCCGCTCGACGAAGGTGACCCGAGCCGCTCCCCGGCTAAGGCACTCGATCCCGAACGAGCCGCTGCCGGCGTAGAGGTCGACGACCTCCGCGTCGACGATGGCGCCGAGGCTGACCAGCATGTTGAAGATCGACTCCTTGGCCCGGTCGGTGATCGGCCGGGTGCCGGTGCCCGGCGGAGCCTCGATCCGGCGGCCCCGGGCCGTCCCTGCGATGACCCGCATCGGAGCAAGCTACCGTGCGGTCATGCCCGTACCCGATCCGGAGATCGTCTGCGTCGACTGTGGTGGTTCGTGCTTCCCGCTCGGGTGGCATCCCGAGGACGGCGAGGTCGACGACGGCACCGTGATCGCCTACCGCTGCCGCGACTGCCTCGACCGGTGGGACGTGGTGATCGGCGAGCCAGATGTGTGACGGCAGGACGCCGAGCGAGTCTGACGTGTCGAGGCGGCCGGTGTAGGTTGCCGCCATGGATCTACGTCTCGATGGAAAAGTGTCACTGGTGACCGGGGGCTCCGCCGGCATCGGGTTGGGGATCGCCAAGGCCTTCGCCGATGCCGGAGCATCGGTGATGATCACGTCGCGCAAGGCCGACAAGTGCGAGGACGCCGTCGCCCAGATCGGCGGCGACGTCGACTGGCGGGTGAGCCACGTCGGCGACCCGGAACAGGGTGAGCGGTGCATGGACGAGACGATCGAGCGGTTCGGAGCGCTCGACATCCTGGTGAACAACGCGGCCACCAACCCCCACGCGGGGTTGGTCATCGACTGCGAGCTCTCCAAGCTCGACAAGACCTACGAGGTCAACCTGCGGGGGCCGCTGGCCTGGAGCCAGATCGCCTGGCAGAAGTGGATGCGGGAGCACGGCGGCAACATCATCAACATCGTGTCGGTCGGCGCCTACAAGACGAGCCGGGAACTTGGGGTCTATGGCATGTTCAAGGCGGCGTTCGTCTACCTCACCGAGCAGCTGGCGGCCGAGCTCGGGCCCGGGGTCCGGGTCAACGCGATCGCGCCGTCGGTCATCAAGACCGATTTCGCTCGGATCCTGTGGGAGGGGGAACGAGGCCAGGCCGTCGCCGAAACGTTGCCCCTGAAGCGGCTCGGCGAGCCCGACGACGTGGGTGAGGCCGCGCTGTGGCTCGCTGCCGGGGCCGATTGGGTGACCGGCCACACGATCATCCTCGACGGCGGCAGCATGGTCCAGCTCCCGCCGATGCCGGCCGACCTTGCCGGCCAATAACCCGGCGAACGGTCGGCGGGCCCTCAGCCCTTGAGCAAGAATTCGGCGTCGGCTTCGTCGAGGAAGAGCTCGAGCTCGGCGGCCAGCGCGGGCTGGTCGGCCAGCAGGGGGTCGCGGTCGAGCAATTCGATCGCGGCCTGGCGAGCGTCGCTGACCGTCTGACGATCACGGGCGAGCGAGGCCAGCTTGAGGTCGTTGCGGCCCTTCTGGCGCTCCCCGAGGATCGTGCCCTCGCCCCGCAGGTCCAGATCGACCTCGGCCAGCTCGAAGCCGTCGGTGGTCTTCACCAGTGCCTCCATGCGGGCCTCGCTGTCGGGGGTGGTCGACTCGCCGACCAGCCAGCACGTCGAGGCGTGTGCCCCCCGGCCGACCCGGCCCCGGAGCTGGTGCAGCTGGGCGATCCCGAACCGGTCGGCGTCGAGGATGACCATGACCGTCGCGTTCGCCACGTCGACCCCCACCTCGATGACCGTGGTCGCCACCAGCACGTCGAGGTGCCCGTCGCGGAACAGCTCCATCGTCCGGTCTTTCTCGGCCGGGGTCAGCCGACCGTGCAGCAGACCCAGCCGCCGGCCATCGAGCTCGACCGTCGACAGCCGGTCGAACGTCGCTTCGGCCGACGCCACCTCCAGCTTCTCGGACTCGTCGATCAGCGGACACACCACGTACACCTGTCGACCCTCGTCGATCTGCCCCCGGATCTCCGACCACATCGAGTCGAGGTCGGCCGCCGCCTCCAGATCCTCGGGCGGCTCGTCGAGCGCACCCGACGCTCGCACCCAGCGGGTGGCGACCGGTGTGCGGCCCGGCGGCAGCTCGTCGAGCACCGACACGTCGAGGTCGCCGTACACGGTCATCGCCGCAGTCCGGGGGATCGGGGTGGCCGTCATCACCAGCACGTCCGGCGACTCATCGGCGTAGCTTCGCTCCCGCAGGGCCGCCCGTTGCTCGACACCGAACCGGTGTTGCTCGTCGATCACGACCACGCCGAGCGAGCCGAACATGACCGTCTCCTGGATGAGGGCGTGGGTGCCGATGGCGATGTCGACCGAACCGGTCAGCAGCTCCGACAGGATCCGTTTGCGGTCGGCCGCCCCCACCCGGTTGGTCAGCAGCTCCACCCGGAGCGGTCGGTCGGCGAACAGCGAGGCGCGGTCCTCGACGGTCATCCCCTCCAGCAGGGTGCGGATACCGAAGAAGTGCTGCTCGGCCAGGACCTCGGTCGGGGCCATCAGCGCCGCCTGGTGGCCGCCGTCGACGGCCGCCAGCATCGTGGCCACCGCCACCAGGGTCTTGCCGGCGCCGACGTCGCCCTGGAGCAGCCGGTGCATCGGGACCGGTCGGGTGAGATCGCGCCCGATCTCGGCGATGGCTCGCTTCTGGGCCGAGGTCAGCGCGAAGGGGAGGTGCTCGGCGAACCGGGTGACGAGCGGCCCCTCGACGGTGTGGCCGATGCCGACCTCGGTCCGCTCGATCGCCCGCTTGCGCAGCACGAGCGCCAGCTGCAGGCGGAACAACTCGTCGAACACGAGCCGTCGACGGGCCTCCATGGCCTCCGCCATCGACTCCGGCCGGTGGATGCCGGTCAGCGCCGCGGCCCGGTCGACGAAGTCGTGGCGGTCGAGTAGCGCCATCGGCAGCGGATCGAGCAGGCCCCGCCCGGCCGGAGGCAGCGTCCGGCGCAGGATCTCGCCGACCCAGTCCGTCACGTCCCAGGAGTGGATGCCGCTCTTCTCCGACTGCGGGTAGACGGGGATGATCCGCCCCGTCTTGTCGCCGACGAGATCGACGACCGGGTTGGTCATCTGCCGCTGACCCCGGTAGAGGTCGACCTTGCCGTAGATGACGGCCTGGCGTCCGGCGGTCAGCTGCCGCTCCCGCCAGCCTTGATTGAAGAACGTGAGCCTGAGCGTCCCGCTCGAGTCGCTGACGGTGGAGGTCACGAGCACCCGCCCGCCCCGGATCCGGCGCGAGATCGTGCGATCGACGGTCACGAGCACGCTGGCCTCGTCGCCCTCGAACAGCTCGGAGATCCGAGCCTCCTTCGTCCGGTCGAGGTAGCGACGCGGGTAGTAGGTCAACAGGTCGAGCAGGTTGTGGATGTCGGCTCCTGCCAAGCCCTTCGCCTTCTTGTCGCCGACGCCCTTGAGCCGCGTGACCGGGATCTGGGCCAGGGCTGCGAGGTCCAGGGGGTGATCGCTCATCTCGGCACCGATGCTAGGAGCCGCGGAGACGGGACCGCCGTCCCGCCTCAACTTCGCCCGGTCGAGCCCGGCTGGCGCGGCACGGCCACCGGCCCGCTCGTGAGGAGATAGCGTCGCTCGTGGGACACGGCGTCCCGCCGGGTCGACGAGCTGTTCCAACGACAACTGTCACGACGTGGCCGTTCTCACCCGGTTCGGATAGGCCAGACCGATGGGGTATTCGCAATAGCGATAGTCCGTGTGACTATCTTCACTGCTCGCGATGGATGATCTAGTGTTGATCTTCACCATATTGGCCGGAAAGGTACGGTTACGGTGCAAGGCGTAGTCAAGTTGTACGACCCGGTAACGAGGGACGGTGTCATCATCACCGACGTCGACCTCGCCGAGTACGACCTCGCCCCCGCCGCTCTCGAAGGTTCGGTGTTCCGGATGCTTCGCCCCGGCCAACGAGTCATCTTCGACCTCGATGCCTCCAATCGAGCCACCCGGCTCAGATTGGGCTCAGAGGTCGACATGGGCACTCCCGCCTGGCTCGAGGGTGATACCTAGGCCCAATTCCGACAACGGAGTCGACTTCCATGACGACCATCACCGCACCGACCACCAACGCCAAGTTGTTGAACTGGGTGAGCGAGTGGGCCGAGGTTCTCCAACCGGATGACATCTACTGGTGCGACGGGTCACAAGAGGAATACGACAAGTTCGCGGTCGAGCTGGTCGCGACCGGCACGTTCACGGAGCTGAACGAAGCCAAGCTCCCGAACAGCTACTTAGCGGTCTCCGACCCAGCCGACGTGGCCAGGGTCGAGGAACGAACCTACATCTGCACGACCGACGAGGCGACGGCTGGTCCGTCGAACAACTGGCGGGATCCGGCCGAGATGCGGGCCGAGATGACCCAGCTGTTCACCGGCTCGATGCGGGGCCGCACGATGTACGTCGTGCCGTTCTCGATGGGCCCACTCGGGTCACCGATCGCCCACATCGGCGTGCAGCTCACCGATTCCGCCTACGTCGCGGCCAGCATGCGGATCATGACCCGCATGGGGGACGGCGCGCTCGAGGTGCTGGGCGAGGGCGACTGGGTCCCGTGCGTCCACTCCGTCGGCTACCCGCTCATCGACGGTCGCACCGAAGTGCCGTGGCCCTGCGACGGGGAGAACAAGTACATCGTCCACTTCCCCGAGACCAAGGAGATCTGGAGCTACGGCTCCGGCTACGGCGGCAACGCGCTCCTCGGCAAGAAGTGCTTCGCCCTCCGGATCGCCTCGACGATGGCCCACGACGACGGCTGGCTGGCCGAGCACATGCTGATCATCGGCGTCACGCCGCCAAACGGCGAGAAACGCTACGTGGCCGCCGCCTTCCCGTCGGCCTGCGGCAAGACCAACATGGCGATGATGATCCCGTCACTGCCGGGGTGGAAGGTCGAGACGATCGGCGACGACATCGCCTGGATGAAGTTCGGCGACGACGGCCGACTGTACGCGATCAACCCGGAGGCCGGGTTCTTCGGTGTCGCCCCCGGCACCTCGGAGAGAACCAACCCGAACGCGATGGCCACCCTGTGGGGCAACTGCGTGTTCACCAACGTGGCGATGACCGAGGACCGCACGGTCTGGTGGGAGGACATGACCGACGAGCCGCCGGCCCGGCTCACCGACTGGAAGGGTGAGCCCTGGACACCGGAGTCGGGAACGCCGGCCGCCCATCCCAACGCCCGGTTCACCGCCCCGGCCAGCCAGTGCCCATCGATCGCTCCCGAGTGGGAAGACCCGAAGGGCGTGCCCATCTCGGCCATCTTGTTCGGCGGCCGTAGGGCCACGAACGTGCCACTGGTGACCGAGGCCCGCAACTGGGAGCACGGCGTGTTCCTCGGCTCGATCATGAGCTCGGAGAAGACCGCAGCCGCTGCCGGCACGGTCGGCGAGGTGCGGTTCGATCCTTTCGCCATGCTGCCGTTCTGCGGCTACAACATGGCCGACTACTTCGCCCACTGGCTCTCGATCGGCGAGCGCGCCGCCAGCGGAACGCTGCCGAAGCTGTTCTGGGTGAACTGGTTCCGCCGCGACGACGACGGTGGCTTCCTCTGGCCGGGATTCGGTGACAACTCCCGGGTGCTCAAGTGGGTGCTCGAACGGGTCGACGGCACCGTCGACGCGGTCGATACCCCGATCGGGTGCGTGCCCGCCCCGAACGGCATCGACACCACCGGCCTCGACCTAGATCCGGACACGATGGATCGGCTGTTGGAGGTCGACGCCGAGTCGTGGCGCACCGAGATCGATCTGATCCGAGAGCATTACGCGGTGTTCGGCGCGCGGCTCCCGGCGGCATTGGGCGCCCAGCTCGACCGGCTCGAAGCCCAGCTCGCCCGCTGAGGCAGTCGGTCTTGGCCGAGACAGCGCCGATGGGCTAAACATCCTGCGCAACACCGGTCGGCCGTCGCTACGGTGACCGACTGAGGGCTCGGGTTACTCCATGAACGGCAACAGTGTTCTCATCGTCAGTCAGCGCAACCGGCCCGACGGGTTTGGCCGCCAGCCCGGCTATGTGTCGTTCACCGAGGCCGAGGACGTCCTGGCCGCGTGCGCCGATGCGGATCTCGCCTTCATCGACGTCGACCCCTCCCAGCTCAGAATGCGGGCTTGGCGCCTCGCTGGTCGTACGGCCCGCCGGGCCATCGGCGTCAACGGCGCGGCTCCGCTCCTCGCCGCCGCCCACCCGCGGACCGCAACGGAGCGACCGCTGCGCGAGCACTACGACATCGCCATCTTCATAGGCTTCACGACTTGGGATCTCCCGCTCCTCCAAGGCGTGGGTGACATCCGGCGGATCGCCGACAAGGTGATCGTATGGTTTCCCGAGGCCTGGCCGAGCGAGTTCGCCGATCCTCGACTCCGCCACGAGCCGTTCGCCATCGCCGACGAGATCTTCGTCGGTGTCAAGGCGACGACCGACGAGCTGCAGGCCGTTGCGTCGTGCCCCGTGCACCACGTGCCACCGGCGGTCGACGTGACCCGTTTCGCCGCCGTGCCCCTCGACGCTCGCCGCCCCATCGACGTGCTCGGCATCGGCCGACGGGATCCGGGCCTGCACCGAGCCCTGCTCGACTGGTCCCGTAAGCGGCACCGGCTGTACGTGTACGACACGATCCGGGGGACCGAGGTGCCGGACACCCCCGCCCATCGGGAGAACCTCGGCGACACGTACCGGCGGACGAACATCGCCATCACCAACTACGCGAAGTACGACCTGCCCGAGGTGATCGGCGATCTGCGGGAGACACCGGGTCGGTTGTGGGAGGGGTTGGCGAGCGGGGCGCTGATGGTCGGCTTCGCACCCGACGAGGCGCTGCAGCGCGAACTGCTCGGCGAGTGCATGGTCATCGACCTCCCGACGAACCCAGCGGCGGCCGTCGAGCTGATCGACGAGCTCCACGACGTCGACCACAGCGCTCGCCGCCAGCGACAGGTCGCCGTGGCCCTGCGCGGCCACGACTGGATCCATCGCTGGACGAGGATCTTCGAGCTCGCAGGGCTCCCGATGCCAGACGGCTTCGACACCAGGGGCCAGCAGCTCGACGCGCTGGCCGCCGCGCTGGAGACATCGCCCCTCAGCTGACCCCGGGCTCGAAAGGATCGATCGCGGGCCCAGCGTGGTTCAGAGGCCAGGCTCAGGCGATCGAGCCGATGGCCGCCACATCACCGCCAGACCAGCGTCTGCAGCTCCCGGTTGAGGGTGATCCGCCACGACCGATCGGACTCGAGGTTCCAGACCATCACATCGTCGGTGTAGACGTAGGCCAGCCACTCACCATCGGGCGACCACGCCACCGGTGACCGGTGGTTCATCCCGTCGGCCAATTCGACGCTCTCACCGGTGCGGAGATCGAGCACGAGCGGGAGCGACAGCCCGCCGTTGCGAGCCGACAGCGCCAAGCGGCTGCCGTCGGGTGAGACCGCCACCGAGGACGCCCACGACTCGACCGGGAGCGATGCCACCCGCTCGGGCACCGGCGTGCGGTGCGTGTCGGGCGAGTCGGGTGTGCCGACGAGAAGGTCGCAGCTCGCGAGCTCGGTACACACCATTCGGACCAGGTGGGTACCGTCGTAGCTCACGACGTCACCATCGGCGACGGGGCGGTCGGTGCCGTCGGCGGCGACCAACCAGGTCCGACCGGACCGATGAACGAGCAGCTCATCCTGGAACAATCCGAGGACGTCGGCCGACGACTCGAGGCTCCACGCCCGCTCGGTCGGCGAGGCGTTGCTACCCTGGAGCGACACGACGGTAACGGTTCTGACCCGATCGTCGGTCTCGACGAGCAGGACGCGTCCGTCTCGATCGGGAGCGAGCTGGAGGAGATCGAAGGTCTCCCGCAGGATCGACGGGCTGTCCTCGACCACGACCTGGGTTCCGATGACACTCAGGTCCCGATCGAAGCCGACGGGCTGTCCGCCGAAGAAACCGAGCCCGGTCCGGGCGGGTCCCTCGCTGGGAACGACACCCAGCCGGTTCTCCATCGGGGCGATCCGGCTGCGGTCGATGACGAGCACCGAGCCGAGATCGTCGAACCCGCTGATGATGCCTGGCACCTCCTCGGGGACGTTGCCGTCGAACAACGGGATAGGCCGCAGGATCGGGCCGGTCGTCTCGGTCGCCCCCGGAATCGAAGTCGTCGGGGCCAGCGTGGTCTGCGGGTCGGGATCGATGCCCGCCCCCTCCTCCACCCCGGGACGGGACATGAGGAGAAAGGCGATGATCACCAGCGCCACCGCGCCGATGGCGATGCCGGTGGTGCCGACGATCGGCGCGTGCCGCATCGGCTCGGCGGTCGGCGTCGACGGCGACGCGGTCTGGTAGGAGGACCGCTCGATGAGCTCGACCTCAGGCAGGTCGGAGACGACATCATCGGGCAGTGTCGGCATCGAGGTCTCTCCCTTCGACACCCGCCGGTGCTCAAGCCGGGGTCAAAATCATGCCGCGGATGCCGAGACCCATCAAAAACAGCCCTCCCAATCCATACAGGAGGTACTGCCGGTCGATCAGCTGCTGCCGGTAGCTGTAGAGGATCCCGACCGAGGCGAGCGCGACGAAGCCGTAGATGACGTGCAGCTGGTCCACTTCCCGGCCGTCGACCTGGAGGACGAGCACGCCCAGCACCGCCTGGATGGCCACCGACACCTGGGCGACGATCGTGAGCCACCAGAGCTCCCGGCGTCGGAGATCGGGATACCGATGGGCCGCCAGAGCCCAGCAGCCGGCGACGAGGTTGGTCAGCACCAACACCCACGACCACCACGAATGGGCGCCAACGAAGCTCACGGGCGGGAGGCTACCGGCGGCCGACCGATCCCGATAGGCCGATCGGCTGGTGGATCGCGGCTCTGGCTGTGCCACAGTGGTTGGCGATGCGTCATCGTCGTTACTTCATCCAGTCGCTGCGGACCTCCGGCCTCCCGGTTCCCGAGCGCGGGGGCGACCTCATCGTCGCCGCCACCGACGAGAACGACGATCTCGACTGGGAGCTCATCTACTCCTCGAGCGAGAACTGGCGCCTCGCCAAGGAGCCCTACGACCTGGAGATGACCGGGCCCGAGTGCCAGTTCGCCGGCCCCGCCATTCTCGTGCGATCCGACGGGCGGTCGCACGTGTTCCGCGGCGTCGGGACCCTCGACGGGTTCGATCCGGCTGCATTCGAAGCGGGCTGAGCCGGCGACCGGGCGGAGCCGACCGCGGTCTCACACCCCCTCACGGTCCGAGCCGACGATGGCGCGGGCCGTCAGGCGATCGCCCCGGTCTGGCGAAGCTTCTCGATGTCTTCGGGATCGAAGCCGA
>JAOTYQ010000740.1 GCA_029861725.1 Acidimicrobiia bacterium
TTACGGCCACGTCGACGGTCCTTCGTCGGGAGAGCCAGTCTGCGACTCCCCTCAGAGCCTCCGCTGCCCGAGGCCGAGGCGGTCAGAGGCTAAGGTCACCGGTCGGATCCACCACCGGCAGGGCTCGCTCCGGCGGGTCCAGACCGACGGCTCCTGCCCCGATCGGGCGGTTCGGTGCTGCTGCCTTCGTTCTTCCCTCGGCGCCCCCAGACGCGGTCCGCTACCGTCAGGACCGCGGCTGGTCCGAGGGCGCCGCCCGGGGTTCGGTCGCCGAGACAACCATCGAGCGAGGAGGCTCGATGAGCGACAGTGGACCGATCCCCGAAGGGATGAGTGGCGTCATCCCCCATCTCGTGTGCGACGGTGCCAGCGATGCATTGGACTTCTACACGAAGGCGTTCGACGCGGTCGATCAGGGTCGGACGCCGGGCCCCGACGGTCGGCTGATGCACGCGGCGATGACGATCGACGGGTCGTGGATGTTCCTGGCCGACGACATGCCCGAGATGAACGACGGCAAGTCGTCGGCGCCCAGCTTGGTCGGCACGACGACCGTTGCCATCCATCGCTACGTGACCGACGTCGACGCCGCTGTCGACAAAGCAGTGGCGGCGGGCGCAACCGTCCGGATGCCGGCCGCGGACATGTTCTGGGGCGACCGCTACGCCGTCGTCGTCGACCCGTGGGGTCACGAGTGGTCGCTGGCCAGCCATCAGCGAGACGTCAGCCCCGAGGAGATGGCAGCAGCGATGGAGGCGATGGTCCGGGAGGGCTGACGGCGGGCCACGCGCGCCGGTCGAGTCGATCCCTCGAGCAATTCGAAGAGGTGACGTCTAACCTCCAGGCGTTCGAGGACCATGTCGACGAGTCACGCGTCACCAACCTCGAGTTGACCAACATGCTCGATGCCCCCGATCAACAGCTGGTCGTCATCAACACCCGGAGATCCTCGACCTCGTCGCCGAGCGCATGGCCGCGGCAACATCGGAGTGACGCTGCTCCTCAGCCCCGAGGAGACGGCAGCGGCGATGGAGTCGGGGAGCTGACCTCGGCTTCGAGAGCGGCCCGCTGGCGGAGGAGGGCCGAGATCCGCTGGCGGGTCACGCCGAAGAGCTCGGCGATGGCTGCGATCGTCATGCCCTCCTCGCGGAGCGCGAGCGCTTGGGCGGCCCGGAGCTCGGCCCCGGCGGTCTCCAAGGTCGTCATGTTGGCCGTCAGCAGCTCCACGGTGCGGGGCCGGTCCTCGTTCGCGACGAGGTCGGCGATGCGGTCGCCGGCACGCAACCGCTGCTGGAAGAGGCGAGCCCGGTCCTGGACCTCTCGGCTCCGCTCGACGTTGGCCGCCGCCGCCTCCTCGATGGCGGCCAGCGCCGCCAGCAGGCGTTCCAGCGCTCGGTCGTCTCGTTCGTCGGGGTCGTTGGTCGAGGCCACGCTTGGCCATCGAACCAGGCCACGAACCCACTGTCAATATCTATTTCTGCAATAGCTATTGACAAGCATGCCGAGCCGGCATACCGTCATCCCGAACCCGCACCGTGCGGGTCGTCCGAACCTGGAGTAAGAAGCTCATGATCAACCCGTTCGCCCTCGCTGAGCTGTTGCTCGCAGCACTGCTTCTGTCGGTACCGGTCCTGCTCATGGTCGCCCTCGTCGATCTCGCCCGGCACCCCCGCATCGCCTGGGACGCAACCGGACAGAATCAAGCCGCCTGGTTCTTCGTCGTCACGCTCATCGGGTTCATCGGGCCGATGCTGTACCTGCTCATGGCCCGACCGAGGCTGCTGGCGGCACCACCCAGAGCCAACCACCCGAGCATGATCGACACCGTCGAGCTCGATGTTGTGAGAGCGCCCCTTGTCAGTCATTGACCGCAAGCCTGTGGCGCCCTCGCCCATGCCGCCCGGGAACACGAGCCGCCCCATCGCCGTGTGGATCGCCGTCGGCGTTGGCGGCGGCCAGACCGGCACCACCCCCACAGCGCGACCGGGTTGCCCGCCCGAGAGCCTGTGTCGTGCTCGGCCAGCGACCTCGGGCCGCTCCCTGCCCAAACCGGTCTCCCAGCGGCGGTGGCCGAGAAGCGCGACGCCATCGTCAGCGCTGCCACCGGCTGTCAGCTCGACACTCTGGGCGAACTGACCGGGCCCGAATTCACCGCCAGGCGATCGGCTACGACAGCTGGACCGAGGTCCCAGTTACCGAGCGCGAAGTGCTCGCTGATCTCCACCCCGACGTCCCGACCGAGCCCTACGACTCGCCGTGATGCTCGACGGTCATGCCAGCGACAGAGCGCTGAGATCGGGAACCGGAGCGCCGGGGGAGGCGTCGAAAGAAGTATGGACCCGCTCTCGCGACGATCGTTCCTCCTGGCTCTGCTGGCCTCGGGTGTGTTGGCAGCCTGTGGTGACGACACGACCGGCCCCGCCGCGCCGACGTCGACCTCCGGGCCGGGCACCACGCCCGAAACCAGCCCACCGGGGACCACACCGGGCTCCAGACCGGTGAGCGGCGAGCTCACCCCCGTCGCTCACAGCTACCAACGGGCCGAGCCCGACCCCGACTCGCCCGTGGCCGAGGTGGTGGCGGCCGACCGGGCGCTGGCCGGCGAGCTGTACGCCGCGATCGCTGGCAGTGAGCCCGGCAACCTGATCTTCTCCCCGTACAGCATCGCCGTCGCCTTCTCGATGACCGAGGCCGGTGCTGCCAACGAGACCGTCGACCAGATGCGGTGGGTGCTCGGCATCGACATCGACGATGCGGCGTGGCACGCCGGGCGCAACGCCCTCGATGGGGCGATCACGACCCCAGGGCAGGTGCCGCCGGGGATGACGCCGCTCGAGCTTCGGATCGCCAACGCCCCGTTCGGTCAGGCCGGCTTCGACTTCGTCGACGCCTTCATCCAGGTCCTGG
>JAOTYQ010000741.1 GCA_029861725.1 Acidimicrobiia bacterium
CGGGCGGCGGATCGAGCTCCATGCCGTGGTCGGCGAGGGAACGGTCGTCGTCCTGCCCCCCGGCGAGTCGCTTGCACTGACGGCCACCCGAGGGGTCGTGCGCTTCGATGCCGGGGCATCGAGCTACGAGTTGGACTACGTGCTCGAGGCTCCGGTGACCCTTCCCGAACCGCCGGCGACCGCGGCGGGCGGCGGGGCGGGCGCCGAGGGGGCCCCGGCCGACGTCGCCCGCCTGACCGAGGAGTTCGGGGTCATCGCGCTCAACGAGGAACAGCGACTCCTCCTCGTCTCCCTCTGCCAGTTCCGCCTCCGGGACCCGGCAGCCGATCGGACGGCGGTGCCGAGCAACGCCGAGGTGGCGAACCGGCTCGGGTGGTCGATCAAGAAGTTCGACCGCAAGCTCGATTACCTCTGTGCCAAGCTCACCGAACACGGGGTCCGAGGCTTGCGTGGGGGCAAGGGGATCGAGGCGACGACGAGGCGGATGAACCTCGTCGAGCACGCCATCCGTAACAGGCTCGTGACCTTCGACGACCTCGGCCTACTCGACACGGGAACCGATTCGCCCGGCGCCGCTCGCTGACGGAGCCCTATCCCGGGGGAGCCGGGGAGCGAAGCGGCATCGGCCCTACAGTAGGGATCGGTTGGAGCTTTGGGCAGAGGGGCCCGGTGTTCGCAAGAGGTCGCACAGAGAAGGTGAGGGGACGGTCGATGGTCGCAGGGCGGCGACACACGGGAACGACAGGCGCTCGGCCTTCGTGGGCGGAGGGCCTCCGCCGATGACCCAGGAGCCGGCTGGCGGGATCGACCTCGGGATCCATGGGATCTCCGACGCGGTCGAGATCGGGGCCGGCGGGTTCGGGATCGTCTACCGAGCGGTCGAGGAAGACCTGGGTCGCACGGTCGCGGTCAAGGTGTTGTTGGGCAACCTCGACGAGCCGGGCCGGTACCGCTTCGAGCGTGAGCGCCGGGCCATGGGCCGGCTCTCAGGCCACCCGAACATCGTGACCGTGTACCGGGGCGGCTACACCGATGCCGGCAACGCCTATCTGGTGATGGAGTTCCTCGATCGCGGCTCGCTCGCCGACCGCTTGGCGACGGTCGGCCCGCTCGGGTGGGAGGAGGCGGTCAAGTTCACGGTCCAGCTCAGCGGAGCGCTGGAGACCTCGCACCGAGCCGGCGTTCTCCACCGGGACATCAAGCCGGGCAACATCCTGCTGTCGAACCTCGGCAATGCCAAGCTGTGCGACTTCGGCATCGCCCGATTGCAGGGAGCTCCGGAAACGAAGAGCATGGTGGTGACCGCCAGCCTGTCGCACGCCCCGCCGGACATCGTCAGCGGCGCCAGGCCCGACGCCCGCTCCGATGTCTACTCGCTGGCCTCGACGATGTTCGAGCTGGTTGCGGCCACCCCTCCCTTCGTACGGCCGACCGACGAGTCGATGGTGCCGATCCTGGCTCGGATCGCCCAGGACCCCGTGCCCCGCCTGCCAGAGACCCAACTGCCGGGGCCCGTGTTCGAGGTGATCGAGCGAGCGATGGCCAAGGACCCCGCTGCCCGGCCGGGCACGGCCGCCGAGCTCGGCCGACTCCTCGTGGCCGCCCAGCACCGGTTGGGCCAGCCCCCGACACCGATCCCGATCGAGGCGGTAGCGGCCGAGGCCGAAGACGACAACGGTCGCTCCTACATCCCGTTCCCGGAAACCGGCTCGGGACCGCTCCCGGCACCGCGGGCCAGCAGCCCGGCCGACCGCCCCGACCCGACCGGCAATCGCGCTGGGGTGACCGGCGGCGCGACCGGCACCGGACCGGCCCCACCGACCGTCGTGACCGGCCCCGGTGGGGAGCAGACCGGGGCCGCCGCCGAGCGCACCGCCATCTCCGACCAGCACGACCCGGCGTCGTGGGCCCCGCCGGCCGCCCGCTCGGCGGCGACGTCGGGCCCGACCGACATCGCCCCGGACACCTCCGGTCCCTCGGCCCCGGCTCCGCCCGCGGGCGAGGGTGGCCCGCCTACCCCCGGGCACCCGACGCAGGCCGCCGACGACTCCGGCCCCCTCCCGACGGTCCCGTCGCTCCCCGACACCGCAGTTGGCGAGGCTTGGCACCGGCAGGGCCCCGCTCGGCCTGGCCGCCCGAGCTGGATCGTGCCGGCACTCATCGCCGGCGCGATCGCCGTCGTCATAGCCGTGCTCCTCGTTGTGGTCGTGTCCGGCGACGACCCCGAGACGGCGACCGAGGACACGACGACCACCACCGAGGCCGAGGCCGCCACGACGACGGAGGTCACCTTCGCCGGCTCCGGTGCCGACGACTACCCGACCTACCGGACGCTAAGCGATGAGACCGGCTCGATCACGATCGACGTGCCGACCGAATGGGACGACACGCTCACTGCCCTCGGCACCGACGGGTTGCCCCAGCTCGCGGCTGCCCCGCAGCTCACGGACGGCTACATCGGCACTTACACCACAGCCGGGATGCAGGTCGCCGTGGTCGCGATCCCCGAACCGGCCGAGGGCGCAACACCGCCATCTCGAAGCGAAGCGTTCGAACTGGTCCTAGGCCGCTTCAGCGATCCGGCCTGCACGGCCGAGCCTCGGGAAGACGTTCGAACGCCATACATCGGTCGGGCCGAGCGACTGACGAACTGCGACGGCATCGGGACGACACTGATCCACGTCGTGTTCATCGACGGGACCAGCAACCTGGTGGCGCTGCTGCGCATCCAGATCCTCACCGACCGTGACCTGGTCGCCGCGGACACCATCCGCAGCTCGCTGAGGCTGAAGGACAACGTTCCTGAATGACCGAAGCCGACCTCACCCCTGATCTGATCAGCGCTCGCCGGTGGACCGACCAGGACGTTCAGGCGGCGCGCCTGCCGATGATCGACGTGCCGTTC
>JAOTYQ010000742.1 GCA_029861725.1 Acidimicrobiia bacterium
CGACGATGCGGCGTGGCACGCCGGGCGCAACGCCCTCGATGGGGCGATCACGACCCCAGGGCAGGTGCCGCCGGGGATGACGCCGCTCGAGCTTCGGATCGCCAACGCCCCGTTCGGTCAGGCCGGGTTCGACTTCGTCGACGCCTTCATCCAGGTCCTGGCCGAGCAGTACGGGGCCGACCTCATCACCGCCGACTTCATCGCCGACCCCGAAGCGGCTCGGACACTGATCAACGCCTGGGTGGCCGACCAGACCGACGACCGGATCACCGACCTCCTGCCCGCCGGCAGCATCGACAGCCTCGTGCGGCTCGTGCTGGTCAACACCGTGTTCTTCAAGGGCCAGTGGGTCACCGAGTTCGACCCTGCGCAGACCGCCCCCGGCCCGTTCACCGTCCTCGACGGCTCCCAGATCGAGACGCCGCTCATGAACGGGTCGGTCCGCACTAGCTTCGGCCAGGGCGACGGCTGGCAGATGGTCCGGCTGCCGTATTGGGGCGGGTACTCGATGACCCTGGTCGTGCCCGACGACGGCCGGTTCGAGGAGATCTCGGACAGGATCGCCGCCGGCCTACTCGACGACGTCACCGCCATTCGGAGCGATCATCTTGTGGCCCTGACGATGCCAACGTTCGACTTTGCCACCCCGACCGATCTGGTACCGGTGTTCCGGTCGCTCGGCATGGTCGACGCGTTCGATTCGGAAGCGGCTGACTTCTCGGGGCTGACCTCGAGCGACGACTTCTACCTCTCCGGTGCATTCCACCAGGCAACGATCGAAGTCGACGAGTTCGGCACGACCGCCACCGCCGCCACCGGTGTGATCGGGGGCGTCACCTCGGCTCCAACCCCAGCCGAGCTCCGGATCGACCGGCCGTTCGTGTTCACGATCGAGCACGACGAGACCGGCGAGCCGCTCTTCCTCGGCCAGGTCGTCGACCCGACAGCCTGATCGCCGCTCGATCCCACCGGCGGGGGTTCGGTCACGTACGGATCGGGTCGCTGGTCCTCACGCCGTCGTTGACCACGTTCTCGGTCCAGGCCTCTCCGTCCCAGTACCGGTACTGATGCCGGTTGAGCGGATCGGCGTGCCAGCCGGCGGCCGCGGCGTCGTGATGGTCGTACGACTGGTCGGCGGACCTCGCCCCTGAATCCGACGGTTGGAGCGGTTGCGCCATCGGCTGCGGCTGGTGCTGTGATGGTGGTGGGGGAGTGAACGGGGGCGGCGGTTGCCGACTGGCGAGCTGCAGATACTGCATGACGGCCGGGGTCACGTCCTTGCCGCCCGAGAAGTTGTTGCCCAGGGCCGCGATCGTGTGGATCGGGCCCCACGGGAAGCCCCACCAGCCGAGGAAGAACGACACCAGCGACGGGACCAGCCCCGGTGCGACCCGGTTCCGGCCAGCCCCCACCAGCTTCGGATCCATTGGCTGCTTGAAGGTCATGATGATGACCGAGAAGCAGATCTCGTAGCTGCGAAACGTCGCGCCGTCGGCGACCTCCCGCTGGACCTCTGCGAAGTCCATCCCGTCAATGCCGCGAACATCCATCGCGATCCCTCCCATCCCGACCTCAGAAACCGATCGGCCGCCACTGCCGGTCTAGCACGGCAACGTGACTCGGGGCCGGCGACCAGCGCTTTCTGGGTGACGTAGGCTCCGACGATGGAGCTCTACGACGTGATGACGACCACCTTCGCCGCCCGGGACTTCACCGAGGACGACGTCCCCGACGACGTGCTCTATCGCGTGCTCGACCACGCCCGCTTCGCTCCCAGCGGCGGCAACCGGCAGGGGTGGAAAGTCATCGTGGTCCGCGACCCGGACACCAAGCGCCGTCTGGGCGAGCTGTGCTGGCCGGCGATGCGGATCGCAGCGAGCCAGATGCGGGCCGGCGAGACCTACTGGCAGACCATCGAGCCAACGTCGGTCGACGTCGAGGCAGCCGCCGCCGACGAGACGATCCCGATCGTCCTCCCCATGTTCGAGCACCTCGACCAGGTCCCGGTGGTGCTCGTCGTCGCCGTCGACCTACGGGAGGTGGCGTCGATGGACCGATACCTCGACCGGATCGGGGTGGTGAGCGGGGCGTCGATCTACCCCCTCGCGTGGAGCATCCTCCTCGGGGCCCGCAACGAAGGCTACGGAGGAGCGCTGACCACCCTGCTGGCCTCGGCCGAGCCGGAGGCCCAGGAGCTGCTCGGCCTCGAGTCCTACGAGGCGGTGGCGGCCATGCTCACGCTCGGCAAGCCCGTGAAGCAGCTCACCAAGCTCAGCCGCCACCCGGTCGAGCACTTCGCCTTCCGTGAGCGGGCCGACGGGGCGCCGTTCACCGGCTGACGGTGGCCACGCGGCCGCCACGATCGGCCCACACCCCAAGTGTCATACTGCCAACATGGCGGCACGGCTGGAGCTTCGAGTGCTCCGACTCGACGACGGGCGCGACCTCGCCTACGCCGAGTACGGAGATCCCGGCGGGGTGCCGGTCTTCGCGTTCCACGGCACCCCGGGCTCGCACGCCCAGGCGGCACCGCTCGGCGCAGTTGCCGCCGCTCGCAACGCCCGGCTGATCGTGCCCGATCGGCCGGGGTACGGTCACTCCACGTTCGATCCGCAGCTGACCCTGACCGGCTGGGCCGCCGACGTTCGGGCCATCGCCGGCCAGCTCGGCCTCGGCCGGTTCGGCGTGGTCGGGGTGTCGGGCGGCGGGCCCTACGCTGCGGCCTGTGCTCACCAGCTCGGCGACCGGTTGACCGGCTGCGCCATCGTGAGTGGGTGCGGGTCGATGGCCGAGCCCGGAGACGCCATCGGCATGATGCCACTCAACCGTCTGTTCGCCTGGCTGGCCCGCCGGGCCCCGATGCTCCTCCCGGTGCCGTTCGCCGCGCTGTCGCTGGCCGCC
>JAOTYQ010000002.1 GCA_029861725.1 Acidimicrobiia bacterium
TTCCCCCGGTTCACGAGCCACGAGGCGGCGCGGGCCGAGGGCCTCCCAGGAGCACTGGTGCCCGGGATCATGAGCCAGGCCTTGCTGGCGGCGATGATCCACCGGTGGGCTCCGGGATGCTCGATCCACCGGCTCGACACGGTGTTCCGCGCTCCGCTCGTCGTCGGCACGAAGCCGACGATCTCCGGGGCGGTCACCGACACCGACGACGACAACCGGACCGCCGAGCTCGACCTCACGATCACGGCCGAGGACGGCCGGACCGGTGTGCTTGGTACGGCGATCGTCTCGTTCACCGCCTGACGGCCCTCACACGCCCTGGCTGAGCGGGCCGGCCCGCCAGAGGGCCTTTGCCCACCTCAGAGCCGGAACCTAGCCTTTGGCGGGACCCACCCGCCGCCACGAGACACGGAACAAGGACGGCCAATGACCAAGCTCGAACCGTCGGCAACGGCCAACGGCGGCGCTGCCGACGACCCGTCGAAGATCTGGCACAAGACGGCGTGTGTGCTGTGCTCCTGCAACTGCGGGGTGGAAGTGCGCCTCGATGGCCGCGACATCACCCGGGTCAAGGGCAACAAGGCGCACGTCGGGTCGAAGGGCTACACCTGCGAGAAGGCGCTCCGCATCAACCACTACCAGAACGGCGTCGACCGGCTCAGCTCACCGCTCCGTCGCCGGGCCGACGGCTCGTACGAGCAGGTCGACTGGGACACCGCGATCTCGGAGGTTGCGGCCAGGCTCCGGGAGGTGGCCGACGCCCACGGTGGCGACAAGATCCTCTACTACGGGGGCGGAGGCCAGGGCAACCACCTCGGCGGCGCCTACGGCGCCGCCACCCGGCGGGCGCTCGGCATCACCCGCAGGTCGAACGCGCTCGCTCAGGAGAAGACCGGCGAGGCCTGGGTCGACGGTCGGATGGTCGGTACCCATACCTCGCCCGACTTCCACCACACCGAGGTCGGCTTGTTCCTGGGAAAGAACCCGTGGCACTCGCACGGCATCCCCGAGGCCCGCCGCACGCTCAAGGCGCTTTCGTCCGACCCCGACCGGGCCCTGATCGTCATCGACCCCCGCCGGACCGAGACCGCCGACCTCGCCGACCACTTCCTCCAGGTCATCCCCGGCACCGACGCCTTCTGCATCGCCGCGCTGACCGCCGTCATCGTGCAGGACGGGCACGTCGCCGACCGTTGGATCGCCGCCAACACCGTTGGCTCGGAGCCGGTCCTCGCGGCCCTGGCAGAGGTGCCGGTAGCGGACTACGCCGCCCGGTGCGGTGTCGACGAGGCGGAGCTGCGGGCCTGTGCTACGCGAATCGGCCAGGCCGAGAGCTTCGCCATCCTCGAGGACCTGGGGATCGAGATGGCACCGAACTCCACTCTCGTCTCCTACCTGCAGAAGCTGCTGTGGGCCCTGACCGGCAACTTCGCAAAGGCGGGAGGAGTCAACACCCACAGCTCGCTGGTGCCGCTGTTCAGCTACCGCGCCTCGGGCAAGGAGCCCCGCGACCCGGTGACCGACAGTGTGGTGATCTCGGGACTGATGCAGTGCAACGAGATCGCCGAGAGCGTGCTCACCGACCATCCCGATCGGCTCCGGGCGATGTTCATCGAGAGCGCCAACCCCGTGCACTCCCTGGCCGACTCTCCGGCGTTCCGAGAGGCGATGCGGGCGCTCGACTTCTCGGTCGTGATCGACGTCGCGTTCACCGAGACCGCCCGGGAGGCGGACTACGTGCTGCCCGCGTCGAGCCAATACGAAAAGGTCGAGACCACGTTCTTCACCCTCGAGTTCCCTGAGAACGTGCTCTACGTCCGACCACCGCTCCTCCAACCACTCGAGGGCACGCTGCCCGAGCCCGAGATCCACAGCCGGTTGATCCGGGCGCTCGGCGTCTACGACGACACCGAGATCGAGCCCCTCCGGGCGGCGGCTCGCGAGGGTCGGGGGGCGTTCGCGACCGCGTTCGCCGAGGCGGGAGCGGCGAAGCCCGAGCTCGCCGGCGTCGGGGCGGCCGTCATGTACGAGGCCTTGGGGCCGGTCCTGCCCGCCGGCATGGCCGGTGCCGCCCCACTGTGGTTCAGCGCCCAGCAGTGCGCGATGCGCAACGCCGATGCCGTCCGAGCGGCGGGGATCCAGGGCGACGACGAGTCGCTCGGGGATGCCCTGTTCGACGCCATGCTCGCCGGCGACGACGGTCTCATCTTCACCCGTCACGAGTACGGCGACGCGTGGTCACTGGTCCGGACCCCGGATCTGAAGATCCATCTCGATATCCCGGACCTGCTGGAGGAGCTGGGCGAGCTATCGGCCAAGCCGTCCACGTACGCCACCGACGACTATCCGTTCATCCTGGCCGCCGGCGAGAGGCGGAGCTTCACGGCGAATACCCTCGTACGCGATCCAGCGTGGCGGAAGAAGGATCCCGACGGGTCGCTCCGGATGAACCCGGTCGACGCATCGGAGCTCGGGATCGGCGACGGTTCCCGCGTGCGGGTGGTGACCCGAGCGGGGGCCGCCGAGACCGTCGTCGAGACGACCGACACCCTGCAGCGGCGCCACATAACCCTGCCAAACGGCATGGGGCTCGACTACCCCGGCGACGACAACGAGGCCAAGGCCACCGGCGTCTCGCCCAACGAGCTGACCACGGCCGACTGGCGGGACCACATCGCCGGCACCCCGTGGCACAAGCACGTGCCGGCGCGGGTGGAACCGATCCCGGCTTGATCGACGTCGGGGCGGTCCGGCCCGTCGCTACGAGACAACCCCTGGGGCTCCGGCTCCTACCGGCCCGCGTCCACTACGGCTGGTGGATCTCGATCGCGGTGGCTGTCGTCATGTTCGCCACCGTCGGTGTCGGATTCTACGGTCTGGCGGTCTTCCTCCGTCCCCTCCAGGACGAGAACGGCTGGTCGAACGCTGCGGTGTCGGGAGCCACCGGGCTGTACTTCTCGGTCAGCGGCCTGACCGGTTTCGCCGTCGGTCCGCTGATCGACCGGAAGGGTCCGGTCCGGTTCATGGTCGGCGGGGTTCTCCTCGTCGGGGTGTCGGGGATCCTCTTGAGCCTCGTCGGTGAGCTGTGGCAGCTCTATGCCGTCTACCTCCTGCAGGCTGTCGCGTTCGGGCTGTCGGGGTCGGTGGCGGTCAACTCGGTCATGTCCCGGTGGTTCATCACCAAGAGAGCGAAGGCGATGAGCATCTCATCCACCGGCGTGTCGCTCGGCGGCGTCATCCTCAGCCCAGTCGGTACCTGGCTCGTCGAGCGGGGCGGCGTCGCTCTCGCCGCGTTGTTCATGGGCTCGCTCGTTCTGATCGTCGGCCTCCCGATCGTGTGGACGGTGATCGTCTGGGACCCTGCCGAGGTCGGCCTGGAACCGGACGGGGGCGCCCCCGACCCGAAGGTCGATCGGGCCAACCTCGGCGACGACGTGCAGCGCCGGGTGTGGTCGCGGGCTGAGGCCTCGAGGACTCGGGCGTTCTGGACGATCCTGATCGCCTTCGTGCTGGTGCTGCTCGCCCAGACCGGGTTCCTGCTCCACCAGATCGCGTTCCTGACCGATCGGCTGGGCTCGGCCAACGCCGCCGCACTCGCCCTCAGCACCACCGCGTTCGGCAGCATCGTGGCTCGTTTCGCCCTCGGCCAGGTGGCTGACCGACTCGACAAGCGCCTGATGAGCGCGGCGCTGTTCGTGGTCCAGGGGTCGGCCGTCCTCGGACTCCTCGTCTTCGACAACCGGATCATCACCTACGCCCTGGTGATGATCGTCGGGTTCACGATCGGCAACGTGTACATGATGCAGACGTTGCTGGTGGCCGAGATCTTCGGGCTGGTGTCGATGGGTACGGTGTTCGGCGTGATCAGCCTGGCGGCCCAGATCGGCAGCGGGCTCGGTCCGTTCGCCGTGGGCTGGATCGAAGATGCCACGGGGAACTACACCCTGCCGTTCGTGCTCGGGGCGTCGCTGACCCTGCTGTCGGGGCTCATCATCCTGTTCGCACAGCCCCCGAAGCGGCTGCCGGTGGCCCAGGCGGCGCAGGCGACCGTAGCTGCCCGGTGAGGGGAGGGAACAGGATGTCGCCCCTCTGGCGGGCGGGATAGGGTCGGCGGTGATGGATGTCTGGCTGTCGGGCAAGGGAGCTCTAGTCTCTGCCGCTTCGCGAGGCATCGGCTGATGGACCTGGGGCTGTCGGGCAAGAGGGCGCTGGTCACGGGGGCGTCGCGCGGGATCGGCTTCGGCTGCGCCCGGGCGCTGGCCGCCGAGGGCTGTGACGTTGCCCTGGTCGGGCGGGACGTCCACCAGCTCAAGGCGGCGATGAAAGCGATCCGGGCCGACTTCCGGGTCGGAGTCACGAGCCACGCCACCGATCTGACGGTGACCTCACGCCAGGAGGCGCTGGTCGACGTCGTCGGCGACATCGACATCCTCGTCAACAACGCCGGGGCCATCCCTCCCGGCGATCTGCTGTCGATCGACGAGGCGAGGTGGCGGGAGGCCTGGGAGCTGAAGGTGTTCGGCTACATCAACCTCTGCCGCCTGGTGCTGCCGCAGATGCAGGAGCGACGCTCGGGCGTGATCATCAACGTCGTTGGAGCGGCCGCGGTCCGCCCCCGGGCCGACTTCATCACCGGCGCCGCTGGGAACTCGGCCCTCGTCGGCTTCACCCGGGCGCTGGGAAGCAGCTCGCTGCGCCGTGGGGTTCGGGTCGTCGCGGTCAACCCTGGCCTGATCGCCACCGACCGGATGGAGGAGCTGCTCCGGGCCCGAGCCGTAGAGCGCTACGGCAACCCGGCGCGCTGGGAGGAGCTGATTCCGAACGATCCCGAACCGGGAACGGTCGAGGACGTCGCCAACCTCGTGACCTTCCTCGCCTCGAATCGGGCCGGCCACATCACCGGAACCACGATCACCGTCGACGGAGGAGCGAGCGCCTACTGAGCCTGTGACGCCAGGCTGGTCGTCATCAGGGGTCGGGCATGCGTCCGGTCCGCACGTAACGACCCCGACCGACTGCGGGGTGGGAGGTGGGACGGGCGCTCAGTAGGGGAATTCGGCGTCGTCGGTTAGCCAGCAGCCGGTGACGCCGGGATCGATGTCGACGGCCCGGCTGCGGATCAGCTTCCACTCGCCCTCGGTGAGCGCCATGGTCGATTCCGACATCACGGTCGACACCGAGTCGCGAACCACGACACCGGAGTCGATCACGTGATGGACATCGTCGTTGACGACGCAGCCCGACAGCTCGGCCACCGTTCCGTCTATCAGGTCGACCCGAACGCGATGCTCGGTGTCGGCGTCGACCCCGTCGACCGCTGGTGTCTCGGGCTCCCGGATCGCCTCCCCCGTTTCGGCCAGCTCGATCAACGTCCGGTAGCTGACCTCGAGCTGTTCGCCGGCGGCCAGCTCACCGAGCAGCGGGAAGTCGGTCGACGGGTCGGCAGAGGGGGTTTGGCGCGCCTCGTCGAACGCCTCCCAGTACGCCTCGTACCGGCGGGCCAGGAACTCTGCGAGGTCGATCGCTTGGAGCTCGCCGCGATCGTCGTCGTCCTCCGGCCCGGCCTCGGAGCCAAGCGCTCCGTCCGCCACCTGCAGATCTCCGGCGACCTCGGGCTCCGAGTCCTGGCTGCAGGCGGTCGCCAGCAGTACGGTGGCGGCTGCGACCGCCAGCAAGCGGCGCGTCGGACCCAATCGGTGCGTTGTCGATGCCATCGGCCCACCTGTGGTGTCGCGCCCGCGATCGGCCGTCCCGAGGTTATCGGCGACCAACCCGGGCCCGACCCGAACGACCTGCCGACCGATGCCCAGGTCCCGGATTCGCCTTTTGAGGCCCGGGCTGGCACGATCGGCGACGACCACGCCGTCGATCTGATCCCGGCCCCTGGTCAGCTGCGTACGACTCGGGTGGAACCGCTCCGTGCATCCCCTGGACAACCTGGACATCTTCGAAATGAGGTGCGTCTGTGAGCTCTCGAACAGAGACGATCGAGAACCTGAACCGCTGCTTTGACGATCTGGAGGCGCTGCTCGACGGGCTCTCCGAGGCCGACTGGGGAGTCCAGTCGCTCTGCCCCGACTGGACCGTACGGGGCGTCGTCGAGCACCTCGTCGGGGTGGAGCACGTGCTGTCGGGCTGGATCCCGACCGAGGACGACGACAAGCCACCGTTCGAGAAGATGGAGGCGCTCACGGCGAAGGTCAAACCGATGTCGAACGATGAGCTGGCCGACGAGACCAAGCGGATTCTGGCAACCCGTCGCAGCGACCTTGCCGGCACCACCGACGAGGAGTTCACCCGGGCGTCGATGACCCCGGTGGGCCCCGGCACCTATCACCGCTTCATGGACGTGCGGGTGTTCGACTTCTGGGTCCACCAGCGGGACATGACCGGACCGCTCGGTCGCACCACCGAAGACTCGGGGCCGGCGGCGGAGACGGCGCTCGACGAGGTCCACGGCTCTATCGGGTACATCGTCGGCAAGCGGATCGGGCTGCCCGACGGGATGAGCATCGCCATCCATGTCACCGGCCCGGTCGAGCGCGACATCTACGCGGCCGTCGACGGCCGGGCGGCGAAGGTCGACCAGCTGGACAGCCCGTCGGTCGAGCTGACGACCGACACGCTCACCTTCATCCAGCTCGCCTGCGGCCGGATCGATCCTCAGGGCGTGATCGACGCAGGGAAGATCTCGTGGTCCGGCGACGACGAGTGGGGAGAGAAGGCGGCCAGGAACCTGCGGTTCACCATGTGACCAGGGCTGGCCGAGTCACGCCTCGGCCAGCTCCTTGATCCCGTCGACGACGGCCTGCATGTTCGCCCGGTGCTCGTCGATCCGACGCTCGAGAATTCGGGGCTCCTTGTCGGGCATCGCCGCGATGGCGGCGCTGATACCCGACGGTCCGGGGCCGAGGAGCCCCCGATACCGCAGCCGCACCGCACCGGCGATCGGCTCCAGCTCGAATCGCCAGCGAGCCCCTGGGTTGCCGGGGTCCGAGGTGCACCAGCCGAAGGCCTTCCCGTCCTCGTAGACATCGACGAAGCACGGCACCGACCACTCCCCGATAGCGGCGTGGGTGTTGCGACCGGTGAACGTCGCTCCCAGTGCCGGCCCGGTCGAGTCACCGCTCCAGTCGGCGCCGAGGAGCTCGGAGCTGAAGCGGGCCCCGAGGTCGATGTCGGTCACCAGCTCCCACACCCGCTCGGGCTGTGCCTTGATGTCGACCTCGACAACGGTGCCCGGCCCGTCGGCCAGGCGGGGCGGGTCGCTCGGACCTCGCTCCCACGTGCGGGCGAACCCGTCGAAGTAGGCGATCTCGCGGGCCGGGTAGCGGGGGGCGGTGCCGAACTCGGTGCCCTTCGTCCAGGCGACGGGGATCATGGCTATCTGCGTCATCGTGTCGGGGATGCCGAGCAGCTCCGCGATGTCGTCCTCGGCGTTCAGGATCGCCGTGGTCCACGCGGTCCCAAGACCCCGGGCCCGGAGGGCCAGACAGAAGCTCCACGCTCCCTGGATGACCGAGTCGAACAGGCCTGGCCGCCCGCTGTTGTCGTGGCGCCCGATGATCGTCGGGATCACGATCACGGGCACCTTGGCCAGGTGCTCGGCGAGGTGGGCCGCCGACCTCATCACCTGCTCGTTGGGATGATCGGTACCGACGATGCGGTCACGGGCTTCGATCATCCACTTGCCAGCTGACGCCATGTACAGCTCGGCCAGGCGAGCCTTGAGCGCAGGGTCACGGATGAGCAGCCAGCGGCGGCTCCCCTGATTGCCACCGGAGGGCGACTGCTCGGCCAGGTCGATGCAGTCGAGCAGGATTTGGTCGTCGACCTCGCGTTCGAGGTCGAGCCGTAGGCGAACGGCCCTGGTCGTTGCCAGGACGCCGTCCACCGAGGCCACGTCGGCCGTGCTGGAATCGAATCGAACCATCGCCCAACGCAACTAGCACGCGCTCACCGCGTCAAGTCCCGTCGCCGATGTTCTGCCACCCCGTTCGCCGAACCCTACGCGACGGCCGCCGGTCTACACGTCCAACCGGTAGCCGTTGCCATCGGGACGCAGGGTGCCGGCGGTCGGGGAGCCGAAGTGGGTGCCGATGACGAGGGTCTCGCCGTCGGCCCAGTCGGGGAAGACGGCTTTCCGGGTCGCTCGGGCCTGGTCGGAGTCGGTGTCGAACATCGACGACAGCTCCGGGTCGGCGAGCTGGAGGGGGCTGTGCACCATGTCCCCGGTAATGATCGCTCGCTCGCCGTCGGACTCGACGACGACCGAGATGTGGCCAGGGGTGTGACCGACAGTCGCTTGGAACGACACCTCGTCGCTCACGCGGTGGTCGGGGGGCACGATCTCGGCGAGGCCTGCGTCGACGATCGGAGCGACCGAGTCGCCGAAGACGTCCTCGCCGTCGAACAAGCCGGGTTCGCTCTTCCAGTGCTCGTACTCGGCGTCGACGAAGAGGTAGGCGGCGTTGGGGAACGTCGGGACCCACTCGCCGTCGATCAGCCGGGTGTTCCAGCCGACGTGGTCGACGTGCAGGTGGGTGCATATGACGTGGGTGAACGTCTCGGGCCCGTAACCGGCCCCGGTCAGGTCGTCGAGGAACGGGCCCTGGAGGTGATGCCACAGCTCGTTGTTGCGGCTCTTGTCGTTTCCGACGCAGGTGTCGACCGCGATGCGGTGGTCACCCGCTTCGATGACGAGGCATTGGATCTTCTGGAGCAGGTAGCCATCCTTGCTGACGAAGTGGGGCCGGAGCCAAGGGGCGGCCTCGGCTCGCTCGAGCACGCCGGCCTTGGCGAGATCCCGGAACAGGAAGCGTGGCGACGTCGGGGTCTCCGACTCGGGGAACGATGTGATGGCCACCGAGCCGACTGTCCATTGCAACTGCATCCTTGCCCCCTGCCGTGCTCGGGCGATGTCGTCGAGTGTCACCGACTCTATTCGGTCGACCAGCTAGCGATCATTTCCGCAGGCTCCGGCCCCGGGTGGTCAGGGCGTCGAAACTGACCACCAAACGGCCGAGCTACGGGCTGAGCAGCTCGCGCGCTCGCTCCCGTAGCTCCGGCTTGCGCACCTTGTTCGACGCGTTGAGGGGGAGGTCGTCGACGATCCAGACCCGACGAGGCACCTTGTAGTTGGCCATCCGCTCACGACACCAGGCGATCAGCTCGTCCGGCTCGGGTCGTTCGCCAGGGCTCGGCACGATGAACGCGGCCCCCACCTCACCCATCCGCTCGTCGGGGATGCCGATCACTGCAACCATCCCCACCGCGTCGTGCTCGGAGAGCTGGCGCTCGATCTCGGCCGGGTAGGCGTTGAAGCCGCCCATGATGAACATGTCCTTTTTGCGATCCGTGATGTCGATGTAGCCGGCCTCGTCCATGACAGCGATGTCGCCGGTGTGGAGCCAACCGTCGCCATCGATCGCCTCGGCGGTCTGCTCGGGATCGTCGAGGTAGCCGGGCGTCACCTGATAGCCCCGCACCAGCAGCTCACCCGGCTCGCCGGGCTCGGCGACGTCGCCTGCATCGGTCACGACCCGGAGCTCGACGTCAGGGATGGCGCATCCCGACGTCGATGCCACCAGCTCCGGCGGGTCGCCGGCGAGGGTGTGGGAGGCGACACCTGAGGTCTCGGTCATCCCGTAGGCGGTGATGATGGTCTCGAAGCCGAGCCGCTCCCGCATCGCCACGATCATCTCGACCGGGATCGAGGCGGCCCCGGTCACGCAGGCCCGGAGCGACGACAGGTCGAAGCGGTCGAGGTCCGGATGGTTCAAGAGGCCCTGGAACAGCGCCGGCGGTCCGGGGAATACCGTCACCCGCTCTCGCTCGATGAGGGCGAGGACCTCGCCCGGATCGTACACGGCGACCGGGAGGTTGATCGCGCCGTGCAGCAGGCACACGACGATCCCCGAGTTGTAGCCGAACGCATGGAAATAGGGGTTCACGAGCAGGTATCGATCGCCCTTGTCGACGGTGAGGGTGAGGCTGTAGGCCCAGAAGGCCCGGATGATCGCGCCGCCCTTCACGAGGACGCCTTTCGGGTGTCCGGTTGTCCCGGAGGTGAACATGATGAGGCCAACATCGTCGGGGGTGACGGCCGCCGATCGTCGCTCGACCGCGGCCTGGAGCACGTCGGCGTCGGTGTCATCGCCCCGAGCCGTGAACTCTTCGAACGGGATCGTGCCAGGAGTGCGGGCGGCGCCGAGATCGACGATCGCGTCGAGGTTCGGGAGGTCGTGGCCGTCGAGCGAGCCGCTGTAGTCGGTGTCGAGGAACCCGTCGACGACGAACAGTATCTTGACTCTGGCCCGGGCCAGGACGTAGGCGGCCTCGGGCCCCTTGAACCGAGTGTTGACCGGGACGAGCAGCGCACCAGCTCTCGACACGGCGAGCCCGGCGACCACCCACTGCCAGCAGTTGGGGGCCCAGACGGCGACGGTGTCGCCGGCAGCGACGCCCGACGTCACCAGCGCCCGAGCGGCCTGGTCGACCCGCTCGCCGAGCTGGTCGTAGGTCACGTCGACATCGCCGTCGCGGATTGCCAGCGCCGGGCCGTACCGCGCGGTGGCGGTGGCGATCAGCTCGGGCAACGTGCAGGCCAGGGGGTCCATCCGGGCCGAAGTTACCGTCTCGGTACGGCTGGTGTGGAATGCTGGGCCGGCGCCGACCAGGGCTACGTTCGGGGCGTCATCCAGCGACACGAGCACTGCCGGCGACACGACCGCCGGTCGTGAGCACTGCCCTGGGGTGTGAGGAGCCAGCATGAGTGAGCCGATGGACATGATCATCAGGGGTGGCACGGTCGTGACCGCCGGGGTCGAGGCCGAGCTCGACATCGGCATCGTCGACGGCACGATTGCCCAGCTCGGAGGCGAGATGATCGCCGAGGTCGAGATCGACGCGTCCAGCCATCATGTCCTGCCAGGCGGGATCGACGCCCACGTCCACCTGACCCCACCGGGTACGGACCCGGGGTCGTGGCGGTGGGTCGACGACTTCACCGTCGGCACTCGGGCGGCCGCGGCGGGCGGGATCACCACGGTCGGCAACATGTCGTTCCCCCGCAGGGGCGAGCAGATGGCGACGGGCCTCGAGCGCGATGTCGCCGACGCCGAGGCCAACGCCGTCGTCGACCACTTCCACCACCCGGTGTTGATGACCCCCGACGGGGAGGGCATCGAGCAGATCGCCACCCTGGCCGCCCAAGGCCACCCGAGCATCAAGGTGTTCCTCTCGTTCCGGCGGTTCGACCGTCACGTCGACGGCTACTTGCAGGCGATGCAGGCGGCGGCGGCCGCCGGGTCGGTGGTGCTCGTTCATTGCGAGGATCCAGCGATCCTCCACTGTTGCGGGACGGCGCTAGCCGAGGCCGGACACACCGACGCCTCGTACTACCCCGAGTCGCGCCCGGTCGAAGCCGAACGGATCGCCACCGAGCGGGCGGTCGGCTACTGCGCCACGACGGGAGCCGCCACCTACGTGGTCCACCTGTCGAGCCAGGCCGCGCTCGACGCCTGCCGGACGGCGAGGGCCCGCGATCTCCCCGTCTACGTCGAGACCCGGCCGATCTACCTCCACCTGGAGCGCTCGCTGTTCGATGAGCCCGACGGGGCCAAGTACTCCGGAGCCCCGCCCCTGCGCACCGATCGCGACCGCGATGCGCTGTGGGCTGGGATCAACGACGGCACGGTCGCCACCGTCTGCACCGACCACGCCCCGTGGAGCCTGGCCGACAAGCTCGACCCGACCGTCCCGGCCCACGAGCTGCGCCAGGGCATGGCCGAGCTGGAGACGATGCTGCCAGTGCTGTGGAGCGAAGGGGTCGCAACCGGCAGGATCTCGGTGGCCCGGTTCGTCGAGGTCACCAGCACCTCGGCGGCACGGCTGTTCGGCATGTATCCCCGCAAGGGGGCGATCGCTCCCGGGTCCGATGCCGATCTCGTGGTCTGGAACGGCGACGAGACACGGCTCGTCGACGGGTCGACGATGCACTCCCTCGCCGGGTACTCGCCCTATGACGGGTGGAGCGTGACCGGCTGGCCCGAGCTCACGATCAGCCGCGGCGAGATCGTGGCCAAGGGCACCGACGTCGTCGGTGAGCCTGGCCGGGGCCAGCTCGTGCCCCGCTCCCGATTCCGACGTCCCTGAGCCCAGCCCGCGCGATCAACGATCGCCCCGGCGCACGGCTTTCGACGGTTCGGAGGGGTGCGCGAGACTGCACTGCGATGAAGGGACCGCCATGAAGTTCGCACCAACGGAATTGACCGAGCCCGAACGAGCGCTCCAGGCCGAGGTCAGGGAGTTCCTCGCCGCAGAGCTCCCGCCGGGCTCATACCCGAGAGCGCTCGGGATGGGGGCCGGCAATGACCCCGAGTTCTCCAAGAAGCTCGCCGCACGGGGTTGGGTGGGCATGGCCCTGCCGAAGGAGTACGGCGGCCACGACCGGACCGCGGTCGACCGGTTCATCGTCGTCGAGGAGCTCCTCAGCCACGGCGCACCGATCGGCTATCACTGGGTCGCCGACCGTCAGACCGGATCGATCATCAACCGATTCGGCACGGAGGAGCAACGGGAGCGCTTCCTGCCCCCGATCTGTCGTGGCGAGCTCGGGTTCTCGATCGGGATGAGCGAGCCCGACAGCGGCAGCGATCTCGCGTCGGTCTCCACCCGGGCGACCAGGACCGACGGTGGCTGGCTACTCAACGGCACCAAGGTCTGGACGAGCGGTGCTCACGAGAACGACTGGTTCGTCGTGCTGTGCCGGACCGCCCCTTTGGAGGACGGCCACAAGCACCAGGGGCTCAGCCAGCTGCTGGTCGACCTCACGTCACCGGGGTTGGAGATCAACGGCATCCCGTTCCTCGACGGCAGCCCCGGATTCAACGAAGTGGTCATGAGCGACGTCTTCGTGCCCGATGAGCTGGTGCTCGGCGAGCTGGGTATGGGCTGGGCCCAGAACACCTCCGAGCTCGCCTACGAGCGAGGCGGCCCCGACCGGTGGCTGAGCACGTTCGGCATCGTCGAGGAGTTCCTCCGGCTCAGCGAGGGCACCCCGCTGGGCGATCGGGCGGCCGAGATGCTCGGCTGGGCCACATCGCGATGGTGGGCGCTGCGCAACCTCTCGCTGTCGGTGGCCCGTCTGATCGACGAGGGCCAGGCCCCGTCGGTCGAATCGTCGCTCGTGAAGGAGATGGGCACCCGGTTCGAGCAGGACGTCCTCCAGAAGGTGATCGAGCTCGTCGACCTCGAGCCGTCGCCCGAGTCGGCGTCGCTGTTCGAGCGGCTCGTGGCCGCCGCCGTCCAGACCGGGCCTTCGTTCACGATCCGGGGCGGGACGATCGAGATCCTCCGCTCGGTGGCGTCGAAGGGGCTGGGCCGTGGCTGAGACGACCGCTACCACCGACGACTCGGTCGATCAGCTCTTGATCGACAGTGCCGAGCAGATGTTCGGCCAGACGTGCACATTCGACGCGGTCCAGGCGGCCGAGGACGAGGGTTGGGCCCCCGAGATCTGGCAGGCGGTCGCCGAAGCCGGCTTTGCCTGGATCGGCGTGCCCGTCGACGCCGGGGGCTCCGGCGGCACCCTGATCGACGCCTGCGAAGTGCTCCGCATCGCCGGGAGCCGAGCCGCCCCGATTCCGCTGGCCGAGACGGGGATCCTGGGTGGCTGGCTGCTCGCCAGCGCCGGACTGGAGCTCCCCGGGGGCGCGGTCACCATCGTTCCTGGGGTTTCCGGCGACACGTTGCAGGCGGCCGGTGGCGACAACGGCTCGGTGTCGCTGTCGGGGCGGGCCCAGCGCGTGCCATGGGCCAGGCAGGCCGAGCGGATCGCCGCTCTGGTGACGGTAGACGGCGAGCCGACGGTGGTGTCGGTACCGGTCGGCTCGGTCCGGGTCGAGCCGGCGACGAACGTGGCCGGCGAACCTCGCGACACCGTGACGTTCGACGGTGTGGTCGCAGGCACCGACGAGGCCGGAGCGGCCTCGCCCGATGTGAGCGCCGAGTCGTTCCGGCTGCGGGGTGCGCTGAGCCGAGCCATGCTCATGGCGGGGGCGATGGAGGCCATGAGCGCGCTCACCGTCACCTACACCGCCGAGCGCGAGCAGTTCGGACGGCCGATCGCCCGGTTCCAGGCCGTGCAGCAGCATCTCGTCTGGGGCGCCCAAGACGCAGTGCTGACGAAGATGGCCGCTGCGGTGGCGGCTCGGGAGGCGAACCGGGACTTCGCCGGTGCCCGCTTCGAGATCGCCGCAGCCAAGACCGTGGCCGACGAGTCCGCCTCGACCGCCACTCGGTGGGCCCATCAGGCCCACGGGGCGATGGGGATGACCCAGGAATACGCTCTCCACCACCTCTCCCGGCGGCTGTGGGCCTGGCGTCACGAGTATTCGACGCCGGGGGAGTGGCCCGCCGTCGTCGGACGGGAGGCGGAGTCGGCCGGGGCCGACGGCCTCTATCCTCTGATCGCGTCATGAGCGGCAACTCTCGGGTGGCGCTGATCACCGGGGGCGGGACGGGGGTCGGCCGCGCCGCCGCTCTGGCCCTGGCGGGCGACGACTGGGCGATCGCAGTCACCGGCCGCCGAACCGAGCTGCTGGAGGAGACGATCGCATTGGCCGCCGACGTCGGTCTCGACCCCGACCGGGCTCTGGCGATAACCGCCGACGTGACGGTCGAGGCCGACGTCGCCGGCGCCTTCGCCCAGGTCGTCGACCGGTTCGGTCGGCTCGACCTGCTCTTCAACAACGCCGGCACCGGGGCACCACCCAAACCGCTCGACGAGCTCACACTCGATGAGTGGCAGCGGGTCGTCGACGTCAACCTGACCGGGTCGTTCCTGTGCGCCCGGGCCGCTCTGGCCCAGATGAAGGCCCAGGATCCGATCGGTGGCCGGATCATCAACAACGGGTCGATCTCGGCCGACCGGCCACGCCCGAACTCGGCCCCCTATACCGCAACCAAGCACGCAGTGACCGGGCTGACGAAGTCGCTGGCCCTCGACGGGCGGGGTTACCGGATTGCATGCGGGCAGATCGACATCGGCAACGCCGAGACCCCGATGACGGCGGCGATGGCCAAGGGCGTGCCCCAACCAGACGGGTCGGTCCGGCCCGAGCCCCGGATGGACATCGACGATGTCGGCCGGGCGTTGCACTACATGGCCAACCTCCCCCTCGAGTCGAACGTCCTGTTCCTCACCGTCATGGCCACCGAGATGCCCTTCGTCGGTCGAGGCTGAAGCCCCCCGAAAGACCTCATCGGGTCAACCGGTGAAGCCGATGTGTCAGCGAGCCCGGATGCGCAGCTTGGCTGTCGCGCGCTGGCGTCCCATCGAGGATTAGAGGCCGCCCGAGTAGGTGGCCATCACCAGTTGAGGTGTCGGCTCGGTTTTGATTCCGAGTGCGACCCAACCCCTGCAACTGGTGGAGGCACTGTCAGCTCTCGTCCTCGATCGTGAGCTCGTTCCTGGAACGCAAGATGAGGATGCTGACAATCAGCACCCAGAGGGGAAGGACCAGCCGCGACTCACGCACTGCTGGGCCGACGATCAGCAACGCGAGCCCGACGAGGTAGGTCACCCAGATCAACCAGCGGGGCATCATCTCTGTCCGGAGCCAGATGGTTCCCGAGGAGAACATGAAGACGGCCGCCATGCGCAGGGTGACGACGCCGCCCATGACCTCGATCATCGAGACGCCGAAGACGAACGCGCCGCTCGACGTCCACGTGTCCGGCTCGGCCTCGGCGCTGGCCACGATGGCAGCGATCAACGTCAGCCACATGAACAACCCCGCCAAGAACAGCAGTCCACTGCCGAGGAAGACGGTGGAGAAGAAGCGGTCTTCGTGCTCGCCGATCTGGTCTCGGATCACGCCGATGAACCAGAGGAACGCGATGCCGGCGAACGGCACGAGGGTGACGGCCAGGCCGAGAAGCCCCGTTCTCTCGCCGAGCCATTCGCGATCATCGATCGCCTCGTCGGGCACCGAGATCTGGATCAAGACGATGCTCGTGGCCAGGAGGACCGAGAAGATGATCCCGGCGACACCGGCAGCCTCCGGCGTCCGCAAGCGGATCGGGGTCAAGGGCTGAGGCAGGTCATCGGCCATCGTCGTCCATCTCCGTCTCGCCAAGTCTCGACCGATTCCGGGATGGAGGGTAGACGAGGTGGCGCCTTCACCCGGGTGAAATGGCTGCCAGGCTGTGATCCAGCTTCGCGTAGAGCGCTAGGGGACCAGAATGGGAGGACAGACTTGCGGGGAACGGGCGGACCGAGAGAGGGGTTTGACGTTGGCCGATGTAGTGACCTCGTTCTACGAGCAGCACCCGTACCCACCGCCGGTGCGGAACCTGAAGTCGTATCGAGCCACGTGGCGGCTACGTGACTAGCGGGGTCCGACCAGGCCTGACTGGCTCGACACGGCCAGCAGGTGCCCGTCACGGCTCCAGAGGTTGACGTTGCCGTGGCCGAGACCGTCGGCCACGGCGTGGACACCTACGTCGGCCAGGACCCAGTCGGTCGCTCGGGGCTCGACGACTCGAATCGTGTTGTCGATGCTGCGGGCCCGGACGTCGTCGCCGACGGCGGCGGCGACACCGGCCGACACGTCGTCGCCGAGGATGGCGAGGGCCGAGGCGCAGGGCGCCACCCCGCCGGGCATGGTCACCCACAGGGCCGACCGACCGTCGACGGCGGTGAGGAAGCCGTCGTCGCCGGTGGTCGCCATCCGCTCCTCGATCCGGGACCGGAGCCCGCCCCGGCGCTCCTCGTTGACGAGCCTGCGATTGGCGCACGCCTCTGGTGGCGGCACGTCTGGCATCGCCTCCCAGGAGCCAGCGGCCACCGACTCGCGGCGTCCCAGCGCCGCCAGCCCAGCGAGCACGACCCGGTCGTCACAGGTCCCGGTGACCCGGAGCTGCGACATCCTCCGACCGGCAGCGAGGACGTCGACCTCGAGCCTGACAACATCAGGCGGGGCGGCGCCGGCGACGAACTGCAGCGTCGCCCAGGCCACGGGTCGTCCGCTGAAGGTCTCGGCCGCTTCGATCATCGCCGCCAGCCCGCAGCCGTGTACAGCGCGCCCCGCCCGCCGCAGATCCCCTCGGTCACCGGCAACAGCCACCGTTGCGGGTCCTCGGTGGGCTCCAAGCCGAGAAACCGTCGGACCGACGTGTTGTCCGGTGGGTCACCGTCGGCTCGCCCGCTTCCGCCGCTCACGGTGTCAGTGACGGTGAGGAGCCGGACCATCGCCGGTCGGCTGCCGCCCGGCGAGATACTCGTCGAGCGCTTCGACCGCGTAGCCGGCGTAGACCATCGCCGGGCCGCTGCCCTGCATCACGGTGACGTTCAGCGCCTCGTAGATCTCCTCCTTGGTGGCCCCGACGTTCAGACAGTCGCGCACGTGGAACGCGATGCAGACGTCACACTGCATGGCCACGACCAGACTCAAGCCGATCAGCTCCTTCGTCTTGCGGTCGAGAGCCCCGTCGGCCATCGCGAGCTCATGGGTTCGCCAGTAGGACGTGTGCAGCTCTGGCTGGTGATCGGCCAGCTTCCGTCCGGCGGCCGCGTTGCGGCGGAGGCGATCGCGGTATCCGCCGGGCTCGACGGCCATCGGCGCCTACGGCTCCCGGCCCGGGAGGAACCGCTGGTCCACCCAACCCCGGTCGAACGGGGTGAAGAACGCAACGTCGATCGTGGTGGACGCGATCAACCAGCCGTCCTCGGCGTCGAAGGCCCGCCGGTAGGTGTCGGCGTAGGTCGCGGCCAACCACACCGCCTGCTCGCCCCGGCGCGACGCGTTGGTGCACGGCTGGAACAGGAGCCAGTGCCCGGTCGCGGTGTGGCCATCGATCTCGATGATCGGGTTCATCACCTGGTGGCGGGCGATCGTGACCCGCTCCGAGGCTCCGGTGAAGTGGGCCCGGATCGCTTCCCGACCCCTCGCCACCCCGAAGGTATTGCCGCCGTCCCAGACGGCGTCCTCGGTGAAGAGCGCAGCCAAGCCGTCGGCGTCGTAGTCGTCGTCGCAGCGGGCGCAGTACCGGGCCTTGAGCTGCTTGATGGCCTCGATGTCCTCCAACCGCCGGAGGCGGGCTTCGAGATCTGTGCTCATGGCGGTCATCTTGGCGGAAACGGTCCAGCGTGGCCAAGCTGTGGCCATGGCATCACCGTTGCGGTTCGGGCTGGTCGATCACATCGAGCTGAGCGACACAGCGTCGATGGGCGAGGTATTCCGCTGGCACCTCGATCTGGTCACCGCCGCCGACGAGGCGGGACTGTGGGGGTATCACACGACCGAGCACCACCTGAGCGCTCTCGACGCCACCCCGTCGCCGAGCCTCTTCCTCGCCGCCGCTGCCCCGCTGACATCCCACATCCAGCTCTGCTCGCTCGTCCACATCATCACCGGGTACCACCCGGTTCGGTTGGCCGAGGAGATCATCATGCTCGACCACCTGACCGACGGCCGGTTCCAGCTCGGCGTCGGGAAGGGGGTGAGCCCACCCGAGCACCGGCTTCTCGACCTCGTCACCGAGGAGGTCGGGGCGGTCTTCGACGATCACCTCCGGAGGCTGGTCGACGTGCTCGAGGGGAAGCCGGTCGACGGAGCGCCGATCCCGTTCTCGGCGGTGCAGGATCCATACCCGCCGCTGTGGTACGCCGGCAATGCCCGCCGGGCGGCCGAGCTGAACCTACACGTCATCATCGGCGGCCCGCCGAAGCTGGTGGCCGATCAGATCGCCGAGCACCGACGGATCGGCGCCGAGCGGCGGTCGAGCCCTACGGGCCCGCCTCGCTACAACCCCACCGTCACCGCGCTCACGGTCGGTGCGACACGGCACGTGCTCGTCGACCGCGACGGCAACCGAGCCCGTCGCCGGGCGGTCGAGTCCTGGGCGACCTACACCCGCCACATCAACCACCACTTCGATCGCACCGGCGAATCGGCCACGCGGGACCCGACGTTCGGTGGCGACCCGCACGCCGCGATGGCCGCCTGCGGGCTCGTTGCCGGCTCACCAACCGAGATCGCCGACTCGTACCACGAGCTGGTCGAGGTCGGCGGGGCCGACTACCTCCTCGGCTCGTTCCACTGGGGCGACCTCACCCATCCCGAGGCGATGAGCTCGTTCGAGCTGTTCGTCACCGAGGTGATGCCGGCCGTGGCGGGCACTGTCGGCTGACCCTGCGCCCTCAGAACGCTCGGAACCGATCGAGGCCGAGGTCGCGCGCGTAGTCGGCCGCGTACGGCTGGAGATCGTCCTCGACAAGCCCGAAGCGCTCCAACCGGTAGTCGTGCTTGCCGTGCTTGTGTTGCGGGTGCCGAGCGAGGTAGTCGGTGACCCTGCGGCGCAGATCGGCCGGGACGTCCTCCCCGAACTCCGTCAGGATCGTCGAGACGATCTCGGCCGGATCCTCGATCAGCTCGGGGTAGAGGACCTGCACGTTCGGGCGCTGCTCGATCTGCTTGCGGGTCTGGTTCGCCATCTCGGCCATGCGATCGACGAACCGGGGGAGCGGGACCTGGGCCCCGGCGTAGCGCATCGACGCTCCCACCACGGTGACCAACGACATCGCCGAGGGGATCGCACTGTGCAGGTCGCGGTGGGTCATGACGTAACGAGCGTTCGGCAACAGGGCATCGATCGTCGGGAACAAGCCCATGAACGTCGGGGCCTTCAGCAACCAGAAGCCCTGGGGGCCGTAGGCCTGGAGCATCTGCAGCTGCCAGCGCCACAGGGTCCAGGAGTCGCACATCTCCCGGTGGGTCCGCTCGAGGAGCCAGTCGGTGTAGCTGTAGGCGTACAGCATGAAGTTGAACGAGTGCAGGGTCCGGTCCATCATCTCCAGGCCCTCGTCGGGACCGTCGGACTGCAAGTGGTGGATGGCCCGGAGCTGGGGAATCGTGGTGTTGACGAACCGCACCCACCACCGGTACTTGACCTTGCGGAACGACAGCCGGCGATGGGGCATCGGGTCCATGCTCTCCCAGCCCATCAGGGGGCGAGACCCCGGCACGTCGGCCAGCAGGTTGTAGAGCAGGGTGGTCCCGGTGCGGGGCATACCGGTGATGATCACCGGTCGGACCAGCTCCTCGTCACGGATCTCCGGATGGGCCTTGACGAAGTCGACGATCTGCAGCCGGGTTGCCAGCAGCCGTCCGAGCATCGTCGGCCAGGCGAACAGGCCGATCGTGGTGAGCGTTGGATCATCGCGAAGTGGCCGCAGCAGCTCGTCGAGCGGTTCCAGGACCTCGCCTGGACCGAAGTCGGTCAGCCCGGTCCGGTCGGTGACGCGAGCAACCAGCTCCTCAGGATCCGGGTAGCGTCGAGAGACCGGACCCCGGAGGGGCTGGCCCAGACGGGCCAGTGCCCGCATGTGAACTGGGGGATAACCCGGGGGAATGATTTTTCCCATACGCGCCTTACAACTGTAGCCTGACCCGGCCCTGGGCCTCGGTCAGGACGTCGACCCGGGAGCTTTGACCAATGATGGCCTCGCTTGTTGCTTCGATTCCGAGCCCGTCGGATAACCAGATCTCGCTCGGGCCTATCGATCTGCGAGCCTACGGGTTTTTGATCGCACTCGGCGTCCTGGCCGGCGTGTGGCTGTCGAGCCGGCGCCTGGCCAGGGACGGTTACGACCCCGAGATCATCCCCAACATGGCGCTCTGGGTGCTGCCAGCCGCCATCATCGGAGCCCGGGCGTACTTCGTGCTCACCAACTGGGGTCGCTTCTCCGGCGACCTCGCCTCGGCGTTCCGGGTCTGGGAAGGCGGGCTGGGCATTCCCGGTGGCGTCGCCCTCGGGGCAGTGGTCGGAGTCTGGTGGCTGCGGCGCAACGACGTGCCCCTCCCACCGGTGTTCACCGCGGTGGCGCTGGGCTTGCCGCTCGGCCAGATCATCGGACGGTTCGGGAACTGGTTCAACCAGGAGCTGTACGGGCGCCCCACCGATCTGCCCTGGGGTCTCGAGATCGACGAGGCGCACCGTCTCAGCGGCTACGAGTCGAACGAGTTGTTCCACCCCACGTTCGCCTACGAGATCCTGTGGAACATCGCGCTACTAGCTGCGTTGGTGTGGATCGACCGCAAGAAGGTCCTGCGACCGGGTGCGCTGTTCGCGGTCTACCTGATCGGCTACGGGATCGGCCGGATCCTGATCGAGACGGTCCGGATCGACCCGGTGAACAGCTTCCTCGGGGTCCGTCTCCACATCTGGGCCATGATTGTCTTCATCGTCGGCGCCCTGATCTACCTCCGCCGCTACGGCTGGGCCGGCTCGGACGCGATGGCCGGCGAGACCGACCGCGAGTTGCCGGTCAAGACCAAGCCCCAGGCTCCGCTCGCTCGCCCCAAGTCCAAGAACCCCGAGCCCAAGAACCCGAAGCCAAAGCCGAAGAGGCAGTCGATCACGCCCGCCAGCATGGCGACCCGCCGAGCCCGCGGTTCGGACAGGGCGGGCGCCGGGACCAAGGATCGAGCGAACGACCCTCTCGTCGACGAGGCCGGCGACAGCGGGGTGACCGTCAAGGACGCCGACGAGGCCTGAGCGGGCGAACCCCGCGGCGGAACCGGGTCAACCGTCGTCGGCGGGGCCGAGAACGACCAGCACCTCGCCGTTGTCGACCTGATCGCCGACCGAGCAGCGGATCTCCGCCACGACAGCGGGCTCCGGAGCCGACACGTTGTGCTCCATCTTCATCGCCTCCATGACCACCAGCGTCTGGCCGGCAGCGACGTGATCGCCCTCGCTCACCGAGATCAGCCGAATCGTCCCCGGCATCGGAGCGACCTGACCGCCGGCGACCGAACCCGGTCCGGTGTCGGGGAAGCGAGAGCGCTCGACGCCGTCGATCCGCCCCATGGGTCCCTGCACGTGCCACCGGTCGCCCGACACGATGACGTCGTACCTCGACCGGACACCACCGATCACGGCGTCTATCGTGCCGTTCGATTTGGCCGCCAGCGACGCCTCGACCGATGGGCCGTCGCCGACCCGGACCTCGAACGACCCATCGCGGCGCGACCGGTACGACACCGCCACCTCGTGGTCATCCCGAGCGAGGATGAACTGCTCCGGCGGGAGTACCGAGTTCCGGTAGCCCGAGCGCAGAAACGCCAGCGTCCTGGCCCGCTCCCGATTGACCGCCTGCCGGTACAGCACGGCGGCGGCGTAAAGCGACAGCGCCTCGTCGTCGGCTGGTCCCCGCTCGGTTGCCGCTCCGAGGTCGACCCGATCGACGAAATCGGTGGTGGTGTCGCCGGCCAGGAACGCATCGGATCGCAAGGCGCGGACGAGGAAGTCACGGTTGGTGACGACGCCGGCGATCGTCATGCGCTCCAGCACGACGGCGAGCCGCATGGCAGCCTCCCGACGAGTCGGGCCGTGCACGATCACCTTCGCCAACATCGGGTCGAAATCGACCCCGACGACCGAACCGGCCTCGACCCCCGAGTCGAGCCGGGCGGGCGCTGTCGGGGCGAGGGCGAACGCGGCCAGCGTCCCGGTCGCCGGAAGGAAGCCTGCGTCGGCATCCTCGGCGTAGAGCCGGACTTCGATCGCGTGACCGTCGATCGCCAAGTCGTCCTGAGTGAAGGCCAGCTCCTCCCCCTGGGCCACCAGGATCTGCTGGCGGACGAGATCGAGACCGGTCACCTCCTCGGTGACCGGATGCTCGACCTGGAGCCGGGTGTTGACCTCGAGGAAGAAGAAGTCCTGGTCACTGCGGTTCCCAGCGACCAGGAACTCGACGGTGCCGGCCGAGTAGTAGCCCACAGCGCGCACGGCGTCGAGGGCCGCCGCCCCCATTCGGGCCCGGAGGTCCGGGGCGACCGCGGGGCTCGGGGCCTCCTCGATGATCTTCTGGTGGCGGCGCTGGATCGAGCACTCCCGCTCGAAGCAGTGCACGAGGTTCCCGTGCCGGTCGCCGAGCACCTGGATCTCGACGTGGCGGGGAGCCTTCAGGTACTTCTCCAAGAACACGGTCCCGTCACCGAACGAGGCCTCGGCCTCCCGCTGGGCGCCGGCGACCGCCTCCACCAGATCGCCCCGGGCCTCCACGACCCGCATGCCCTTGCCGCCCCCGCCGGCAGCGGCCTTGACGAGCACCGGGTAGCCGATGTCCTCGGCGGCGACGGCCACGTCGGTGTCGTCGGTGATCTCGACCGAGCGCAGCGTCGGCACCCCTGCCGCATCCATCAGCTTCTTGGCTCGGAGCTTGTCGCCCATGACCGCGATCGCGTCGGGCGGCGGGCCGATCCAGGTCAACCCGGCATCGATGACGGCCCGAGCGAAGTCGGCATTCTCCGACAAGAAGCCGTAGCCGGGGTGGACAGCGTCGGCCCCGCTGCGGCGAGCCGCTTCCAGCACCTTGGCCTGGTCGAGGTAGGTCTCCGTGGCGGTGATGCCACCGAGGGCGATCGCTCGGTCGGCCTCGCTGACGAACGGGGCGTCAGCGTCGCCGTCGCTGTACACGGCCACCGTCTCGATCCCCATCGTGCGGGCGGTGGCGAACACCCGGCGAGCGATCTCGCCGCGGTTGGCGACCAGCAGTCGGCTACATCCGGAAGACACCGAACCCCTCCGCTCCCTCGACATCGTTGTTGTGACAGATCGACAGCGACATCCCGATCACGTCGCGGGTGTCGCGAGGGTCGATGATGCCGTCGTCGCTGACCCGTCCGCTGGCGAACACGGCCAGCGAGGCAAGCTCGTGGTAGTGCTCGACCGACTCGGTGATCTTGGCGTCGGCCTCCTCGTCGAACTCGATGCCCTTCCGGGCGGCCTGGCCTCGCCGGACCAACGACATCACGCCAGCGATCTGCTTGGGGCCCATGATGGCGATCTTCGCCGTCGGCCAGAGATAGGTGAACCGGGTGTTGAACGCCCGACCCGACATGCCGTAGTTGCCGGCGCCATAGCTCGACCCGAGGATCACGGTGATGTGGGGGACGGTCGAGTTGCTGACGGCGTTGATCATCTTCGAGCCGTTCTTGACGATCCCGCCCCGCTCGAAGTCCTTGCCGACCATGTATCCGGTGATGTTCTGGAGGAAGACGAGGGGGGTGTCCTGTTGGTTGCACAGCTGGATGAACTGCGTGGCCTTCTCCGAGCTCTCCGAGAACAACGGCCCGTTGTTCCCGAGGATGCCAACGGGATACCCGTGGACCCAGGCCCAGCCGCAGATGAGCGTCGGCCCGTACCGGCCCTTGAACTCCTCGAACTCGGAGCCGTCGACGATGCGGGCGATGATCTCCCGCACGTCGATGAGGGCGTAGAGATCGCGGGGCATCAAGCCGAGCAGCTCCTCGGTGTCATGGACCGGGGGCTCGGGGGTGTGGGTCGGTCCGTAGCCCCGCTTGCGGTGGTTGAGATGGGCGACTACCTCGCGGCAGATCCGGAGGGCGTCGAGCTCGTCTTCGGCCAGGTAGTCGGCAAGGCCGGAGACCTCGGCGTGCATCTGGGCCCCACCGAGGGTCTCGTCGTCGGAGACCTCACCGGTAGCCATCTGCACGAGCGGTGGCCCGCCGAGGAAGACCTTCGAGCGCTCCTTGATGAAGATGTTGTAGTCGCTCATGCCCGGCTGGTAGGCGCCGCCAGCGGTCGAGGAGCCGAACACGACCGCGATCGACGGGATCCCGAGCTTCGACAGCTCGGTGACGTCGTAGAACAACCGGCCCGACTCGGCGAAGTGGTTCAGCTGCTCCCGCATCTGCCGCTCCGGGTCTTCGTTGCCTCGCAGGTCGCCACCGGCCGACTCGACGAACTGCACATACGGCAGGCGGTTGTCGCGGCAGATCTCGATCGCCCGCATGATCTTCTTGCCGGCAAACGCGGTGAGGGCACCTCCCAGGACGGTCGGGTCGTTGCCGATGATCATGCACTCGACGCCGGAGATCACCCCGATGCCCATCACCAGCCCGGCACCGACGGTGTAGTCGGAGCAGTAGGCCGCGAGTGAGCTGATCTCGTAGAACGGGGCATCGGGGTCGAGCACGGCGGCGATGCGCTCCCGAATGGGTAGCTTGCCCCGGCTGCGTAGCCGTTCCGTGGCCTTCGGCCCACCGCCGGCTGCCGCCTCCTGCTGGAGGTCGTCGATGACGGCCAGCTGCTCCAGCATGTCCTTGCGGTTCCGGATGAAGTCCTCACCGCCCACGTCGATGGTCGATCCAAGCGTTACCACCTTCAGAGGTATAGACGACGGGCGCCCAGCGGGCGAGTTTCCCTCGGCGAAGCCGGGACCTGGTGACGGGGGCTGGTCGCCTCCGAGCGAGGGCGAGTACCGTCGCAACCATGTCGAGTGCAGCAGGTGCCAACGACGACCCTCAGCCGATCCGGATCGCCAACTGTTCGGGCTTCTACGGTGACCGGCTGGCGGCCGCGGCTGAGATGGTCGAGGGCGGACCGATCGACGCCCTGACCGGTGACTGGCTCGCCGAGCTGACCATGTTGATCCTGTCCCGAACCCAGGCCAAGCGGCCCGGTGGCGGGTACGCCCGCACGTTCGTGACCCAGATGGAGCAGGTGATGGGCACGTGCCTCGACCGGGGCATCAAGGTGATCAGCAACGCTGGAGGGCTCGACCCCGACGGTTGTGCTGCGGCCGTTGCCGACGTGGCCGACAAGCTCGGCCTGGCCCCGACGATCGCCTACGTCGACGGCGACGATCTGCTGCCCCGACTGTCCGAGCTCGAAGAGGCCGGCCTCTCCCTCACCCACTTCGAGACCGGAAAGCCGATCGGCGACCTCGACCGGTTCATCACCGCGAACGCCTACCTGGGGTGCTGGGGCATCGTCGATGCGCTGGACCGGGGGGCCGACATCGTCGTCACCGGTCGGGTGACCGACGCTGCAGTGGTGTGCGGCCCGGCGGCGTGGCACCACCGGTGGGCCCGTGACCACTGGGACGCCCTGGCCGGCGGCGTCGTGGCCGGGCACGTGATCGAGTGCGGTGCTCAGACCACCGGCGGGAACTACTCGTTCTTCACCGAGGTACCCGGCATGGAGCGGGCCGGGTTTCCTTGGGCCGAGGTGGCGGCCGACGGCTCGTCGGTCATCGGCAAGCACGACGGCACCGGCGGCGAGGTCTCGATCGGGACAGTGACCTCCCAGCTGCTGTACGAGATCGGCTCGCCGGCCTACCTGGGTCCCGACGTCACCGCCCGATTCGACACGATCGAGCTGACCCAGCAGGCACCCGATCGGGTCCGGATCCACGGGATCAAGGGCGAGCCGCCACCGTCGACGCTGAAGGTCGCGATGAACGAGATCGGCGGCTACCGCAACGACCTGGCCATCGCTCTGACCGGGCTCGACATCGAGGCCAAGGCGGAGCTGGTCGAGTCGGCGTTCTGGGCCAGCTGCCCGCTCGGTCCGGAGGATTTCGCCTCGGTCACCACGCGGGTGGTCCGCACCGAGCACACCGACCCGAACTCGAACGAGGCGGCGGTGGCGCTCTGGCGCTGCACGGTGAAGGACCCCGACGAGCGGAAGGTGGGGCGGGCGTTCTCCAACGCCCTCACCGAGACCGGGCTGGCGTCGATCCCGGGGCTGTTCGGGGTGGGCGGTGGGCCGGCGCCAGGGTCGCCGTACGGCGTCTACACCCCGGCGCTCGTTCCCGCCGACCTCGTCCCGTCGCACGTCACGGTCCTGGGCGGCGACACGACCGTGGTCGATTCGGTCGCTCCCGACCACCCGGTGGAAGTCGTCGGCAAGCCGGGGCCGGCTCTCGCCCCGCCGGGCGGACCCACGACCAGGGCGCCGATCGGGCTGGTCATCGGCACCCGGTCGGGCGACAAGGGTGGCAACGCCAACCTGGGGGTGTTCACCCGTAGCGACGATGCGTGGGCGTGGATCGAGCGGTTCCTGACCGTCGACAAGCTCCGGGAGCTGCTGCCCGAGACCGCCGAGTTGCCGATCGACCGCTTCGTCCTGCCTGCCATCCGAGCGATGAACTTCCTCATCCACGGGTTGCTCGAGGAGGGCGTCGCCGCCTCGACCCGCCAGGACGGTCAGGCCAAGAGCCTCGGCGAGTGGCTACGGGCCCGCCACGTCGACATCCCTGCCTCCCTTCTGGACTGATGCTCGAGTGAATCGAAGCTCCGCTGCCGTTCAAGGACTACTCGGCCACCATGGTCGTCAGCCCCGAGGGCGAGAGCGGCTCGGCGCTGTCGTGGACCGGGACCTTCGAGCCCGACGGCGTGCCCGCCGAGGATGCCGAGAAGCTGGCCGACAGCATCTACAGCGGCGGGATCGCCGGGTTCACGAAGGCCCTCGGCGAGTAGCGCCCGACCTCCGAGGCCAGGGATGAACCTCGACGGCGTCCGCGTCCTCGACCTGACGCAGTACCTGAGCGGGCCGGCCTGCACGCTGCTGATGGCCGGGCTCGGCGCCGACGTGATCAAGATCGAGCCCGCGCCCGGCGGCGACGCTTCCCGGCAGCTGCCGATCGTCGACGGACCCCGGTCGTCGTTCTACGTGCAGCAGAACCGGGGCAAGCGAAGCGTGTGCGTCGACCTGCGCACGCCGGAGGGGATCGCGATCGTGGCCGAGCTGGCCGCCGAGTGCGACGTGTTCGTCGAGAACTTCAGCGCCGGCGTGCTCGATCGACGGGGGCTCGGCCAAGACGCCCTCCGGGCAGCCAATCCCGGGCTCGTGTACGCCACGATCTCGGCCTACGGCCGCGACACGTCGAAGGCCCACCTCCCGGGCTATGACCTGATCGGTCAGGCCATGGCCGGAACGGTGGCGCTGGCCGGGGAGCCCGACGGCCCCCCACTGGCGGCCGGAGCGCCCGTCGCCGACGTCGCAGCAGGCATGATGGCGTTCGGGGCGATCGTCAGCGCCCTCTACGGGCGGGTGACGTCCGGCGAGGGGCAGTACATCGACATCTCGCTCGTCGAGCCGATCTTCAACATGCACCCGTTCCAGATCCAGGGGCCGAGCCTGACCGGAGGCGAGGCCCGACTCCGCCGGACCGGTCGCCATTTCGGCGTGATCCCGCCGGCTGGGACATACAAGGGTCCCGAGGGCTGGCTCGCCATCCAGGTGCTCGAGCCGCAGTGGGACCGGCTGTGCGAGGCGGCGGCCGAGATCGGCCTCGGCGACGACGAGCGGTTCGCCACTCCCGCCGACCGCGCCGCCAACCGCGTGGCGCTGGTCGACGAGCTCGAAGCGTGGATCCAGACGTTCCCGTCGGACCGGGCGGTCCTCGATCACTTCGAGGCCCACCGGGTGCCGGCGGGCCCCGTCGTCGATCCGGCCGACGCCCACGAGCACGACTGGTTCTGGGAGCGGGGGGCGCTGGCCGAGCTGGACGACCCGGTCCTCGGCCGGATGCGGGTGCCCGGCTTCCCGATCCACACCTCGGCCCAACCACCCCGCTCGGTCGAGCCACCGGCTCCCTTTCTCGGCGAGCACAACGCCCAGGTGCTCGCCGGGTTGCTCGGGTACGACCGGGCCCGTATCGATTCGCTGACCACCGCCGCCGTCTTGCAGTCCAGCACCAAGGGCTGACCGCGCCGAGGGCGACGGTGGCCTCGGGGCCCGAGGTTCCCCAGCCGACAGGTCACGGCACGGACCGGGCCGGCGCGGTAGCGTCAGGCCCCATGGCACGCATCGACGAGGTGAAGCAACTAGCGGGCAGCGAGCAGGGGCTGTGCGTGGTATCGACCACGCGACCCGACGGGTCGGTGCACGCCTCGGTGGTCAACGCTGGACCGATGACCCATCCGGCGACCGGTGCCGAGGTCTTCGCCCTCGTGGCGCGAGGCGCCGCCAACAAGGTCGGGCTGATCCGAGCAGCGGGGCGGGCGTCGCTGACGTTTCGCCGGGGCTGGCGCTGGGCCGGCGTCGAGGGGCCGGCCGAGGTCATCGACGGCGACAACCTGCCGGCGGGGGTCGAGCTGCCTGGCCTCCTGCGGGACATCTTCACCGCCGCCGGGGGCACCCACGATGACTGGGACGAGTTCGACCGGGTCATGGCCGACGAGCGCCGCCTGGCGATCCTGATCGATCCCGTGCGGGTGATCGGCAACGGCTGACCACCCCCGAGGCTCAGGGCTCGCGTCGCGACTGCGACCACAGCCGAAGCGACTCGAAGGGGTAGATGCCGGTGGCGTGCCCGTCGTTCCAGGTGATGTTGATGCCCCACGCTCCGTGGAACGCGGCATCGTCGATCCGCAGCGGGACCGGGCTCCCCGGCCGAGGCCACACATCCTCGCCCCGATCCCGGAGGCTACGGCAGGTGGCGCACGGGCAACCGAGACGGAGCTCCGTCAGTGAGAACTCGACGACGAGCTCGTCGGGGAACGTGATCGTGATGCCCCGGTCCCGTTCGACCAGCACATCGAGCGGTTCGCGTTCGTCGTCACTCATTGCCGTGAGGCCTCGGCAAAGGACGTGGTGGCAGCCTTACCTCCAGCGCCTCGAAATCCGGCGACCAGCGCCCGAGCCGGTAGCGGTCGGAGCGGGGCAGTGCGACCGCGTCGGCGGGTCCGACCGTCGTGACCGCCGCTTCCGGTGTTGCGAGGTGGGCCGTGCCTGCGATCAGGAACACGAAGAGCAGCTCGTGGTCACCGTCGGCAAACAGCTCCGGGCTCGGTTCCCGGCCGGCCGAGCGGACCACCCGGGCCGACGCGAGCCCACCGGTCGCGTCGGCCATGCCCAGATCCCCGACGGTGGCCCCCGAGGGGTCGGCCGACCACGTCGCCTCGGCCGCGATGTGGCGGAGGAATCGCTGGCCTTCGAAGACTCGCTCGGGCCGCAGGCGGCCCGTCGGGAGCTGCGTTCTCCGGTCGGCCAACGTGTCGTGCCGAGCCGGACACCCGAGCTCGACGACTTCGAGCCCGTCCGAGCTCTCGAGCACTCGGTGACGGATACCGGGCGGTTGCAGCACGCAATCGCCCGGCTCCATCACGAACGGCAGCCCTTGGTCTTCGTAGACGACCCGGACCCAGCCCCGCAGGCAGTAGATCATCTGGAACCGGATCCGGTGGTGGTGCACGTAGTCGGGCACCGGACCTGCGTCGGCGATCCGGATGTGGGACGCGATGAAGCGACCGCCCTGCCGTGCGGGCAGAAGGTCGCGGTAGGCCATCGACGCCCGGCCGGTGCCGAACGTCGCCGCATCGAAGCGCGACAGCTCGAAGCGGGGCTCGACCGGTGGGAGGTCCAGCTGACGGTCGGCGGCGAGGACTTCGATCGTGGTTCCGCCGGGGGCCCTCAGCTCGGGCCCGAGCCGGGCCGCGGTGGCGGTGTCGCAGGTGAGTCGGAGCCGTACCGGGGACGGGGGCCCTGTACCTGGGCTCGACCGATCTCCGGCTCGGGCATCGAGCCGGAGACGAAGGCCGTGACCGACGACGACGGCCTCCTCCGGATCGTCGGCCGGCGAGATCAGCGCCAGCTCGAAACCCAGCCGATCGACGAAGAACGTCAGGTCCGGTTCGAGCTCGTCGCAGGCGAGCACCACCTCGCCGATCACGACGAGCCTACGACGACAGGACGGCGGTGGCCTTGATCTCGACCCTGGCGCCGGGGATCGCCAGCTCGGTGCAGCCGATCGCGGTCCAGGCGGGGTAGGGCTCGGCGATGGCGGCGTCCTTGGCGGTCATGAAGGCGCCGAGATTGGCGGCCATGTCGACGTGAAAGGTGGTCAGCTCGACGACGTCGTCGAGCGACGCCCCTGCGGCCGACAGCACGTCGGCCAGGGCTCGGAAGGCGGCGGCGAACTCCTCGCCCGCATCGTCGGGCACGGTCGCTCCGTCGGCCCCGATCACCCCCGAGCAGTAGAGCGTGTCACCGGCCCGCACGGCGGGGGCGAAGTGGAACCGCTCGTAGGTCTTCTCCGACCCGGGCGGAATGACGACATCGTGTTTGGTCATGGGGCTGTCCCTTCGGCTGGTGTCAGGCGAACTTGGCGGCGAACTCGGCGTGGCTGTCGAGGATGGGCAGGACCTTCTCGGCCGGTGCAGGCGGCAGGCCCAACACGATGCGGGTGCAGCCGGCCTCGACCAGGCTCTCGACGATCTCGCCCTTCGGCGGTGTTCCGAACTGGCCGAATTCCAGCGACTCCGGATCGCGGCCAGCCTCGGACGCCATCTCCTTGATCTGGGTGATCTGGGCTCCGATGTCGTAGCGGCCGGTGATCGGCATGAACCCGTCGCAGAACTCGACGATGTCCCGCATCGTCTTCGGCCCGGCGGCGCCGCCGAGGATCACCGGCGGGTGGGGGCTCTGGTGAGGCTTCGGCCACTGCCACGACGAGCTGAACGACACGTGATCACCGTCGAACGAGGCCTCGTCTTTCGTCCACAGCTCCTTCATCGCCAGGATGCGCTCCCGCAGAACCGCCCGGCGATCGCCGAACGAGACGCCGTGATGCTCGAGCTCCTCCTTGTTCCACCCGTAGCCGATACCGAACAGGAACCGTCCGTTGGACAACGCGTCGACGGTTGCCACCTGCTTGGCGAGCCAGATCGGGTCGCGCTGGGCGACCAGGGTGATCCCCGTCCCGAGCTTGATGTCGGTGGTGACGGCGGCCGCTGCCCCCAGGGCGACGAACTGGTCGTGGGTCCTCCAATACTCCTCGGGCAGCGGCGGCGCCTTCGGATTCAGGCCCCACGGCGTCTCACGGGACGTCGGGATGTGGCTGTGCTCCGGGAACCAGATCGACTCGAATCCGCGATCCTCGGCCTCCTTGGCCAGCTCGATCGGGTTGATCGCCTTGTCGGTTGGGAACATGTTGACGCCGAAGTCGACCACGGAGGGCTCCTCATCTTCGTTGATCTTGTCGGATGGCGATGGTGACGGCCGTGCGGTCAGCCGTCCAGGTTGCGACGGAACAGCGCGTGGAGGCGCTCCCAGTGCCGCTCGGACGCCTCCCTGTGGTACTGCGGGCGCTCGGAGAACGCAAACCCGTGCTCGGTCCCGGGATACCACTCGATCTCCCCTGCGGTCCCGGCAGCGGCCATCGCCTTGTCGAACCGCTCGATCATCTCCGGCGGGGCGTGGGAATCGTGCTCGGCGCAGGCGAGGTAGATCTCGCCTCGCACGAGTTCGAGGTGATCGTGGGGCGAGTCGTCGGCGTCGACGGCCAGCCGCACGCCGTGAATCGAAGCGGCCGCCTTGACGCGTTCGTTGTGGGCGGCGGCGGCCATGATCGTGAACGGCCCGCTCATGCAGTAGCCCACCGTGCCGATCCGCGACGCGTCCGCTGCGCCGTCGCCCTCGGCGTGCTCGATCATGCACCGGGTGTCGTCGACGACCATCGCGTTCGAGAGGCCGCCCATGAGCTCCACCATCCTGTCCCGGTCGCCGGTCTCGAACAGGTTGAACTCGTCGACCTCCCGGTAGTAGAGCTGGGCGGCCATGACGTAGTAGCCGGCCGACGCCAACCGCCGCGACATGTTCCGCAGCTCTTCCCGCATTCCCGGGGCGTCCATGAGGAAGAGCACGACCGGATTCGGCCCGTCGCGCTCGGGGTGGACGACGAAGGTGGTCATGGTCCCGTCCGGCGTGGTGAGGTCGACGAAGTGCTCGATCACGGGCTTCTCCTGAGCTGCACGGGATCCGGGTCGGCCCCGAACCGGGCGGATGCCGCCCGACCGTAGTTCGTGTCCCGCACCAGCACCCGTCCATCGGTTCACCGCGCCGCCGGTTCCCACCGCCAGCTGGCGCACCGGCCCGGGCGCTGCGCACACTGACGGGACGAGCCAACGGCCCGCGCCTGCCGCACCCAGGAGGGCCCCGGACCCGTCGGGAGGCAGGCGGTCATGCTCAGCGGATGGCGAATTCTGGACCTGACCGACCACCGCGGCGAGGTCGGCCCCTTCCTCCTGGCCGACCTCGGAGCCGAGGTCGTCAAGGTCGAGCCGCAGGGTGGTTGCCCGAGCCGGGCGATCGGGCCGGCCGAGGTTGCATTCTCCGCATACAACGGGAACAAGCACTCGATCGAGTTGTCGGGTGATCGCACCGTCGACCGCCATCGGCTGGTCGAGCTGCTGACGAGCGTCGACGTCGTAGTCGAGTCGGGACCGCCCGGGCTCCTGGCCGAGCACGGACTCGACCGGGCCGACATCGTCGGCGCCAATCCTCACATCGTGTCGGTCATCGTGACCCCCTTCGGCCGGTCCGGGCCCCGGGCCGACCAGCCGGCCACCGAGCTGACGATCGGAGCCCTCGGGGGCTCGATCCGCCTCCAGGGAACGAGGGAGCGAGCACCGGTCCAGATGTCGGTGCCCCAGGTGTGGCGCCACGCCGGGGCCGAGGCCGCCGTCGCCGCCATGGTGGCCAGCCGGCGGATGACGACGACCGGGCAGCCCCAGTTCGTCGACGTGTCGGCCCAATCGGCGATGACGTGGACCCTGCTCAACGCGATGGAGGCCTACGAGGTTCAAGGCCAGGAGTTCGAGCGGAACGGCTCGGAGCTACACCTCAGCATCGCGGTCCAGCTGCGGATCGAGGCCGCCGACGGCTACGTGGTCGGGGTCCCGACCGGGCGGACCCTGCAGCACATCGCCCCCTGGTTGGTTGAGGAGGGCATCGTCGGCCAGGAGTGGGCCGACGTCGACTGGGCGACCTTCGACCATCGGGTCATCGCCGGCGAGCCGACGACCCACTCGATGGCCGAGGTGGCCGACGCGATCTACACCCTGTGCCGCCGCTACCCGAAATGGGAGCTGTTTCGCCGCAGCCTGAGCTACGGCGCCTCGCTCGCTCCGCTCAACACGCTGACCGATCTACTCGGTTTCGACCACCTCGATGCCCGCTCCTTCTGGCAACCCGGCGACGCGAGCAACGGCGACTCCGATCCCGCCCGCAACCCCGGTGCCTTCTACTGTCGCAACGGCCTGCGGCCTCCGGTGCGCCGTGGTCGCACCGAGCTCGACGGAGCCCCGGACGAGACTCGCGCCCCGGTCCGCCTACCGACCGACGGGCCGGACCGGGCGCCTGCCCGCCGCGCCGGTGCCAACGGCGAAAGCAGGGAACCCGAGCTCCCGCTCGCCGGGGTCAAGGTCGTCGACTTCAGCTGGATCGGTGTCGGTCCGATCACCGCCAAGTCGCTGGCCGACCACGGGGCGACGGTGGTGCGCGTCGAATCGGAGAACCGGCTCGACGGGCTCCGCATGCAGCCCCCCTATGTCGGCGGTGAGTCCGGCCTGAACCGATCGAACTTCTTCGGCACCTTCAACACCTCCAAGCTCGGCCTGAGCCTCGACCTGAAAACACCAGCCGGGATCGACGTCGCTCGGCGGCTGATCGGCTGGGCCGACGTGGTCGTCGAGAGCTTCACACCGGGCACGTTCGACCGCCTCGGCCTCGGCTACGCCGAGATGTCGGCGGCGCATCCATCGCTGATCATGGTGAGCACGTCGATGCTCGGCGCCGGCAGTCCGGCGTCGACGATGGCCGGCTACGGCTATCACGCTGCGGCCATCGCCGGGTTCCAGAACCTCGTTGGGTGGCCCGACCTGCCGCCAGACGGACCGTGGCTGGCCTACACCGACACGATCGGGCCGCGGTTCATCACGACCGCGCTGCTCGCCGCCCTCGACCATCGGCGGCGGACCGGCGAAGGCTCCCACCTCGAGGCCGCTCAGCTGGAGGTGGCGCTGCAGCTCCTCGCCCCGGAGCTCGCGGAGTTCCAGCTCACCGGTGACGAGCCCCGACGGCGAGGAAACCGGGATCCCCGCATGGCGCCGCAGGGGGTGTACCCGGTACGCGGCGACGACGAGTGGCTCGCCGTCTCGATCGTCGACGACGATGCCTGGCGCCGGTTCGTCGACGTGCTCGGCCGGCCCGCCTGGGCCCTGGACCCGGCGCTCGAGACCGCGGCCGGCCGCCAGCAGCACCACGATCGGATCGATGCCCACCTGACCGAGTGGACAGCCGATCGAGACGGTCCCGAAGCCGAACAGCTGCTGCGGGACTACGGCATCGCGGCCGGGGTCGTCCAGAGCAGCCGCCAGCTCAGCGACGATCCCCAGTACCACCATCGGCGGTTCTACCACTACCTGGAGCACAGCGAGGTGGGGGTGGTGCCCTACGCCGGCCATCAGTACCGGATAGAGGGCTACGATCACGGGCCGCGTCACGCCGCCCCGTGTCTCGGCGAGCACACCTACGAGGTCCTGACCGAGCTGCTCGGTCTCGATCCCGATGAGGTCGGTGCAATCGCGGCCGCCGACGCCCTGCTCTGAGTCGCAGTTGTGGGCCGGCTCCTTCGGGGGCGGTGAATCAGCTGAACAGGCCGTCGGCGATGCCTTCGGCGACCTCTTCGGGACCGAGCTCGGCGACCTCGCACCAGACGTCGAAGTTGGCCTCGCCGAGGTAGGACGGCGCCCGGAGATACGGGTCGAGCCGGGATCGGCTCCAGAGGGCCGGGAACCGGTCGTGGGGCCGGGAGCCGAACTGGTCGTGCTCAGCGGTCAGCCAGAACCGCCGGGCTGCGTGCTGCTCGTCGCGCTCGAGCAGGTCCTCGGCGTTCTGCACCGCTCCGGCCGCGACACCGAGGCGCTGGAGCTCCACCATGGCCTCGGCTGCTGAGCGGTCGGTGCACCATCGCCCCACGGCGGCGTCGATGGTGGCCCGAGCGGCCCGGCGATCTCCGACGGTCGGTGTGGCCGACGGATCGAGCCCGACGATGGCCGCCAACCGGCACCACATCGCGTCGTCGTTGGCCGTGACCGCAACGAACCCGCCGCCCGCACAGGGGTAGACCTCGTTCGGCACCATGTCGACCAGCGGGTCGGCGTTGCCGACGGGCTGAGGATCGGCGCCGTTCACGAAGTGATCGATCAGGGCCGGACCGACCAGGTAGGTCCCGACCTCGAGCTGGGCCATGTCGATGTGCTGTCCGACCCCGATCCGATTGCGGGCCTCGAGGGCGGCGAGGACGGCGAACGCAGCCGCGAAGCCGGCGGCGTGATCGTTCAGCGAGAAGCCGCAGCCCACGTCACCGCGCCCGGGCGGGTTCGTCAGGTGGGTCAGACCACACAAGGCGTGGATCGTCGGGGCGTAGCTGATCACGTCGGCCCACGGACCGTCGTGACCGCAGCCGGACATCGAGACGTACACCAGGCGGTCATTCCAGGTCCGCACCGCGTCCCAGCCGAGACCGAGTCGGTCGAGCACTCCCGCGCTGTAGTTCTCGACCAGCACGTCGGCGCCCTCGATCAGGCGGCGGATCATCGGAAGTGCATCGGGGTGCTTGAGGTCGAGTGTCACCGACCGCTTCGAACGGTTCCAGACCGGGTAGTAGGGGAAGTCGGGGCGGTTGACCAGCGTCGCCCGCTCCTCGGTCTGGAGCTTCACCACGTCGGCCCCGAGATCGCCGAGGAGGCGGGTGGCGAACGGCCCGGCCAGGACCCAGCTCAGGTCGAGCACCCGAACGCCGTCGAGCGGCGGAGCCGCCGGGTCAGCCGCCGCTGCCTCCGCTGTGTTCGCCGCCGGCTCCATCGCCGGGGGATCGGCCTCGGCCCATCGCTCGACCACCCGCTCCGGTTTCTGTGGTTCGGCCGGTGGGCCGGGTGGCGTGCCGACCGGGGTGTGGGAGTAGCGGACAAGCCGCCAGGGGGCCCGCACGCCGTCACCGTCGGAGTCCGTCCCCGAGTCGGTGAACAGCCCTCGATGCTCGAACTGGGGGTTGGCGGCCACCGTGGCGATGCTCTGGACCTCGCCGAACGCAATGTGCTTTCGCTGTGCTTGCCACCACAGCTCAGCGGCGTCGATCGTTGCGGTGAACAGCTTCGTCGCCGCCATCAGCTCGGGCAGGTGCTCCAGGATCTCCTCGACCGGCAGACCGACGAACGGCTCGGCCTCCTCGATGCCCGCCGCCACCATCCAGTCGATGAGCTGCTCGGACTGCGGGGTTGGGGTGATCATGATGTTCCCGGTCTTGGCCGGAACGACCTCGTACGCGCCGAGCCAGTGCAGCGAGCCTTGACGGGGGGCGATCTTCGGTAGCGGGAGCAGGTCATCGTAGAAGTACTGCATGAAGAGGTTCTCGATCGAGCCGGTGACGACTTCGTGGACCGACAGATCGACCAACTGGCCCTGCCCGGTCTGCCGGGCGGCGCGAACGCCGGCCAGGGCGGTTATCGCGGCGGCGAACGAAGCGAAGTTGTAGTTCTGCCAACCCCACGAGTTGAGTGGACCGGCTGGGGTGCCGGTGATCGAGAGCACCCCGCCCAGCGCCCCGGCCACCAGGTCGGACGTCTGCCAATCGGCCCGGGGACCGGTCCGACCGAACGGCGTGATCGACACCTGGGTGAGACCGGCGTTGCCGCTCACCAGGTCGTCGTGGTCGATGCCTCGCTCGGCGAGGTAGCCGACGGGCATCGCCTCGACCACGAGGTCGGCGGCCCCGGTCAGCTCCCGGTAGCGGCGGAGGCCCGCCTCGGTGTCGAGATCGAGGTCGATCGGGACCTTGGCCGCGTCGAACCACCAGTCGAGCAGCGAGCCGCGAGCACCTACGGGGCCGGCCAGGGATGCGCCCCGGCTTCCCGCTCCGGAGGGACGGCACACCTCGGCCCCGTGCTCGGCCAGCAGCTTCGTGGCGAAGCGGCCGAGGTCGCCGGTCAGATCCACGACCCGAAGGCCGGCCAACGGTCCCTGTCCGGTCATGGCTGACAACCTACGAGATGGCCGCTTCCCGACGCCACCGGCGATCCGGCCTGCGATCGTCACCCGGCCGCCGCTCCCGCCCAGGCTGTTACGACCGTCGGCGCTCCCACTACCATACGGGCGACCCCACCCCCGGAGAACAGGACGAACGTGGCCGACGAGGAGCGGAGCACCACCGAGCGGAACCTGCCGCTGTCGGTTCTGGATCTCGCGATGGTGGCCGAGGGCTCGACGAGCGGGGATGCCCTGCGCGACACGACACTGCTGGCTCGGCGCGCCGAAGAGCTCGGCTACATCCGGATGTGGGTGGCCGAGCACCACAACATGGCCACCGTTGCCAGCACGGTGCCCGCCGTGTTGATGGCCCACCTGGCGGCCAACACCTCGACGATCAAGATCGGGTCCGGCGGTGTGATGCTGCCGAACCACGCCCCGCTGGCGATCGCCGAGCAGTTCGCGATGCTGGAAGCGTTGCATCCGGGGCGGATCGACCTCGGTGTCGGCCGGGCCCCGGGCACCGACGGCGCCACCGCCGCCGCGCTCCGGCGGACCGCCGACAACCGGGACGACGAGGACTTCCCCCGAAACTTGCTCGACGTCATGGGCATGCTAGGAGACCCCCGCAGCGACCGAGGCTTGTGGCAGCACTTCCGAGCCACCCCCACCGCGTCGACCAGCCCGTCGGTCATCCTGCTCGGGTCGAGCGGGTTCAGCGCTCAACTCGCCGGCATCCTCGGGCTGCCGTTCGCGTTCGCCCATCACTTCGACATGGGCGGGACCGTCCAAGCGGTCGAGATCTACCGCGACAGCTTCGACCCTTCCCCGATCCTCGACGAGCCGTACACGATGGTGACCGCCTCGGCGATCGCAGCCGACACCGAGGACGCGGCCCGATGGCTGTCCGGTCCGGCTCGGCTTCGGCGCTACGGCATGCGGACCGGGCGGATCCTGCCCCTGCTCCCACCGGCCGAGGCCGCCGCCCACCCCGACTTCGCTCAGGCCGCGGCGACGGCGACCAGCTCGCTCCTCGGCACCGCCGACCAGGTTGCGGACGGGCTGAGCGAGCTGGCAACCAAGACCGGTGCCTCCGAGCTGATGCTGCACACGGCGACCTACGGGCTCGCCGAGCGCCTCCGGAGCCTGGAACTGATCGCCGAGGTGTGGCCACCGGCCGGGACCGCCGACGCCGACGCCGACGATGGGAACCCGGACGAGGCGGCTGCCAACCCAGCCGGTCGACGACAGGAGGTCGCGGGATGAGGGCCTGGCAGCTCAACCGGCTTGGTGACCCCTGGAACGAGCTCCAGCTGGTCGAGCTCGACCCACCGGAGCCGTCTGGCGGACTGGCCCGGATCGAGGTCGAGGGCGCCGACGTGAACTTCGCCGACATCCTCCAGTGCCAGGGCCAGTACCAGGTCAAGCTCGACGTCCCGTTCGTGCCCGGCATGGGGGCCGCCGGTCGGGTGGTGGCGGTCGGACCCGACTGCAGCCTCGAGGTCGGGCAGCGGGTCGTCGGCTCGACCAATGGGCCGAGCGGCGGCTACGCCGAGGAAGCCCTCGTGTCGGACGCCGACGTGCACGTGCTGCCCGACACCGTCGACGGCCTCGTGGCCGCCGGCCTCCACGTCACCTACGGAACCGCCTGGTTCTC
>JAOTYQ010000159.1 GCA_029861725.1 Acidimicrobiia bacterium
GGCCCCGCCCAACGCAGCCGGTGGCGTCACGACCTCCCGGGGGCGATCACGGCGGCCGTGATGTGGTGGCTGCTGTCTGTCGGGTTCGGCTGGTACGTGTCGCTGACGTCCGGCGCCAACGAGGTTCTCTCCGCCGTCGGTGCCGGCCTTCTGGCGCTCACCTGGATCTGGCTCGCTGCCCAAGTGCTGCTGATCGGCGGCACCGTCAACTACCTCTACGGTCGCAATCGCGATATCTCCCGGGACCGCCGCTCGTGGAATCTCAACGATCGGATCACCGGCGAGCTGCGTCGGATCGTCGTTCCGGGCAACGGCAACGGCCTCCCCGCCGAACAGAGGACGGCGACGACCGCTGAGCCGACGGCCGAGGTCCCCGCCGAGGGCAGCCCGGTCGACCCTCGGTCCAACCCCCGGCTCGAGAGCCGCGCCGAGGACATCGTCCCCTAGTGCCACTTGCCGGCAACGGATCGACAGTCTGTCGTTGAGCGGGGGATGTTTGGCCGGAGGCCATACTCCGGGTGAGGCGCTCCGCGCCGAACACTAGTTCCACTTGCCGGCAACGGATCGACAGTTTGTCGTTGAGCGGGGGATGTTTGGCCGGAGGCCATACTCCGGGTGAGGCGCTCCGCGCCGAACACTAGTTCCACTTGGACGTTCACAGTTGTGCTTCGGTCGACCGGGCCACGGTGTGGAGTGGGTCGAGCTCTGACTCCTAGTCTGAGCGTGTCCACGGCTGCGCGCCCAGATCGAGCTGGTGCCCTCCTGTCCCTCATCGAAGCCTCCAACCGCATCGAGCACGCAGCCCGCACCGGAGCTGCTCACCTCGACCTGAGCCACCTCGACCTCGACACGGTTCCGGCAGGCGTCGGCCTCCTCGACCGGCTCCGGTCGCTCGACCTCATGCACAACCGGCTCGCCGCCGTGCCCCAGTCGGTCCTGGAGCTCCGGAGCCTGCGGGTGCTCAATCTCGGCAACAACCGGCTGACGTCGACCCCGGCCGGGCTGGCCGAGCTCACGGCGTTGCGCGAGCTGTACCTCCACGGGAACGAGCTCTCCGAGGTCGTTGCCCGCCTCGGGCGGCTCACCAAGCTGACGATCCTGTCCCTGAGCTACAACCAGCTCGCGGCCGTCCCGGACGGCGTCGGTGATCTGATCGATCTCGTCTCCCTCCGGCTCCAGCGCAACCGGCTCGCCGATGTTCCGCGCCAGCTCGGGCAGCTGTTCAACCTCCAAGAGCTCCGCCTCGACGACAACAGGCTCACCCGCGTGCCGCCGGAGCTCGGGCGGCTCATCGAGCTCGTCGATCTCCGGCTCTCGGGCAACGCCCTCCGCACCCTCCCCCCGGAGCTGGGTCGCCTCCCGAACCTCCGCACCCTGCACCTCGACCGGAACCCGCTGCATGGCGTACCGGCCGAGCTGGGCGACCTGGTCGACCTGGAGGAGCTCCGGCTGGATACCCGTCTCAGCGAGCGCTCCTGCCCACTCGACGGCTCGCGGCCGCCCCATCACCACCTCGAACGGTGCCTGTGGTGCCATCCCGGGCGCCGACTCGGCCCGGCCGCGGTCACTGGGACAGTACCCCGCTCCGGCTTCCCTCGACCCCCCTCTTCGGCGGGACGGCATGGGTTCACGGCGGCCGTCGCTGGGCGATCGACTGCACGCCCGTCGGGACGGATCGGCGGGATCCCCTTCCACGAGCTGTGGATGATGCGGCGAAGCAAGAAGGGCGACTGGTTCCGAGGCTCCTGATCGGGCGTCCATCACCGGCGACGTGCCCGTCAGGGGGCTCCTGTCTGGGAAGCACGGTGCGTCCCACCTGCGAACACTGCGTTATGTGTCCGACGTCACATCAAGTCGCCGCATCCGGACGGCAACCGGCCACGGAGAACCGACCATTGGCGTCCAAAGGAGCTACTGCCATGCCAAAACGAATCCTGACCCTGCTCGCCCTGCTGTTTGCCTTCGGCCTCGTGGCCGCCGCCTGCGGTAACGATGACGACGAAGGAGGCTCGGGCGAGACGTCCGAGTCGACCGAGGCCGCCGCCGAAGAAGTCGCGGAGACCGACGAAGACGCGGCCGCCGACGAAGACGCGGCCGCTGACGAAGATGCTGCCACCGACGAAGCCGCCGAGGACGAGGCCATGGCCGATGAGGCCGAGACGGTCGTCGACGTTGCCGTCGCCAGCGGCGAGTTCCCAACACTGGTCGCAGCCCTGCAAGCCTCCGGCCTCGACGAGACCCTGGCCGGCGACGGGCCCTTCACCGTGTTCGCCCCCACCGAGGCGGCGTTCGCCGATGCGCTCAGCCAGCTCGGTCTCACGGCCGAGGAGCTGCTGGCCGACGACAGCCTGTCCGGGATCCTCACCTACCACGTCCTGCCGATCGAAGCCCCGGCCGAGACCGTTCTGACCCTCGACGGTCAGGACGTCGCCACGGTCAACGGCGCCACCGTGCTCATCACCATCGCCGGTGAGAGCGTGCAGGTCAACGAGGCAACCGTCATCCAGGCCGACATCGTTGCGAGCAACGGCGTGATCCACGTCATCGACTCGGTGCTCTTGCCCCCAGCGAGCTGATCTAGCTGGCGCTCCCCGGGCTGCGATGGCCCCGACCCGTGCCGCACCAAACGGCGCAGGTCGGGGCCTTTGCCGCTCGTGATCGAGCGACCCGCTCCCCGTCGGGTTAGTGTTCGGAAACGGTATGTCGAGTCGGGAGGTCGAACGATGGCCGATACGGATCCCGAGGATCCAGCAAGCGTGGCCGCTCGCGTGAAGGTGCAGCCGAACGGTCCCTACGTGGTGAGCGGCGGCGTTCCGCTCCGACGCAAGGAAGCGATCGTCTCCGAGCACGGTGAGCCGTTGTCGTGGCGTAGCCACGAGGTGACCGATCGGGGCGCAGCCTACGCGCTGTGCCGCTGCGGCGGCTCAGCCAACAAGCCCTACTGCGACGGCACACACGCCTCGAACGGCTTCGACGGCACCGAGTCCGCTCCGACCGAGGAGTTGGCCGGCAGGAGCACGAGCTATCCGGGCACCGGCATCGAGGTCTTCGACGACCGCTCGACCTGCGTGCACGCCGGGTTCTGCGGCAACCGGGTCTCCAACGTCTGGAAGATGGTGCCCAAGACCGACGACACGACCGTCCGCGCCCAGGTCATGGCCATGATCGAGCGGTGTCCCTCCGGTGCCCTCACCTACGCCGTCGACGGGGTGATCAACGAGCCCGACCTGCCGGTCGAGATCTCGGTGTTGCCCGATGGCCCGCTGTGGCTGAGCGGTGGCATCCCGATCGATAGGGCTGACGGCCAGCCGGTCGAGGTCCGCAACCGGGTGACGCTCTGCCGCTGCGGCGAATCTGCGAACAAGCCCCTGTGCGACGGCTCGCACACCGAAGCCGGGTTCACCGACTGACGGCGAGCCGGCGCGAGGTCGGTCGCACCCAGCGGCTCGCAGCACCCTTGGGCGCTACGGCAGGCCCTGGAGAAACGCAACCAGAGCCGCGTTGACCTCGTCCGGTCGCTCCTGTTGGAGCCAGTGACCGGCACCATCGAGAACCTCCACGTGGCGGAGGTCGCCGAGCGCCGCTCGCATCGCGTCGATGGCGTCCGGCGTGTTACCGGCGATGAGGTCGGTCGAGCCCCCCATGTAGAACGAGGGCTGCTCGATCGTCGCCCCGACCCACGGGGCCAGTGAGCCGGGAATGGCGTCGATGTTCCGGTACCAGTTCAGCCCGCCCCTGAAGCCGGTCCGGGCCAGCTCTTCGGTGTAGAACGCCAGGTCGTCCTCGGTCAACCACGGTGGCAGCTCGTCCGGCACGATCAGCTGATCGGACAGCGGCTCGTTGGCCGGAAAGTGACCGTCCCACCCGCCGTCGAGGTCGCCGTTGGCCACCGCATCACCCGAGATGGTGTACAGGAACCCCCGCACGGACCGGGCCACGTCGGCCTCGAGATCGGCCTCGGCCTGACCCGGCTCCTGGAAGTACAGCCGGTAGTACTCGCGACGCTCACCCGCCTGCATGCGCATGAGATCGTTGACCGTCACCCCGTCGGGGAGGCCGCCGACCGGCGGGGAGAAGGGAACGCTCAGCGCTCCGACGGCCCGGAAGAGATCGGGCCGCACCAGCGCCGAATACCACGCAACCGGTGCCCCCCAGTCGTGGCCGACGACCACCGCCGTCGACTCGCCGAGCCCGTTCACGAGCCCGACGACGTCACCGATCAGGTGCATGATCGAGTAGGACGCGATGTCGTGGGGAGCGTCGGTGAGCCCGTACCCGCGCATCGATGGGGCGACGGCCCGGAACCCGGCCTCGGCCAGCACCGGCAGCTGATGCCGCCAGGAGTACCACGACTCGGGGAAGCCGTGGCACAGCACGACGAGCGGCCCTTCCCCCTGGGTCACGTAGTGGATGTTGATGCCGTTCGTTTCGAGATTGCCGTGTTCCAACTCGGACATGGCCCGAAGTCTACGTTCAGCGAGCGGGTGGGAATACCGCTCGTGCTGCGGTTCGTTACCCTTGCCTCCGGGGCGTCAATCGATTCCCGACCAAAGGGGGAGATCATGCGCCGAGACCATCGCCTGAGCCGGCGGTTGTTCCTGTCGGAGCTGGGCCGGCGCACGCTCGCCGTCACCATCCTCGGTGCGACCGTCGCCGCCTGCAGCGACGATGACTCGTCGACCGGGCCCGAGGGTGCCGGAAGCTCGGCGCCGGCGGGGGATGATGCAGCGACGGCGACGACAGGCAGCGGAGCGTCGGCCGCCGACGATACCGCCAATGACGACCAAGCGAGCGACGCCGCCGCCCTGCGATGGGAGAGAGCGGACTTCGGGTTCGTCTCCGCCTACGTGCTCGCCCGGGGCAACGAAGTGGCGATCGTCGACACCGGTACCGACGGCAACGGCGGTCAGATCGAGCAGGCCCTCGCCGCCCTGAGCCTCGGTTGGGCCGACGTCGACCACGTGATCGTCACCCACGCCCATGGCGATCACATCGGTGGCCTCGATGCGGTGCTCACCGCAGCGCCGGAGTCGACCGGCTACGCCGGGTCCGGCGACATCGACAAGCTGAGCGCCCCCCGGGAGATCGTGGCGGTCGACGATGGCGACGAGATCTTCGGCCTCGAGATACTCGGCACCCCAGGACACACGCCCGGACACATCTCGGCGTTCGACCCCGGCACGGGTCTCTTCCTCGCCGGCGATGCCATGATCACCGAGAACGGCCAGTTGGCCGGCCCGGTAGCTCAGTTCTCCGACGACATCGATCTCGCCGAGGAGTCGGTGAAGGCCATCGCCGACACCCCGGTCAGCACGATCGTCGTCGGCCACGGCGAGCCGATCACCGACGGCGCCGCCGACCAACTGGCCCGGCTCGCAACCGAGCTGTAGCGCGGCCGAGGCTCATCAGTGCGACGCAGCCTCCTTAGGCGTCGATGCGGAGCGCGAGGATGACCTCGCACGACACCTCGGTCCAGGGGTAGGGGCCGTCGACGAGCCCGAGGGTGAAGTCGCGGACGGTCTCACCCGGCTCGACGTCGCTGACGATGCCGAAGTCGGCGCCGACGAAATCGCCGGTTGGGCCGAGGATCTCGTAGTTGATCTCGTAGTGCGACTTCACCCCGTCGGCGTTGGTCACGATCGCGTCGACGGCGTAGTCGCCGGTGCCGTCACCCTGGATGCCGGTCACTTCGCACGAGGTCGGCCCCGCCGGGGGGACGCCGTTGGAGAAGTCGAGGGTCGCTTCGTTGATCACCTCGAACACATCGAGCTCGTCGGATTGCGAGGCTCCGATCCCGATGAGGGCCACGCACCCGACGCAGACCATCGCCAGGCCGCCGAGCACCACCGCCAGCACGATCCAGATCGTGCGAGAGCTCTTCTTCTGCGGTGGCGCGATCCCGCCGTAGCCCGGCGTGCCCGGTAGCCCATAGGTGGGAGGCGGCCCGGCCGGGGGTGAGCCGTAGCCGGGAGGCGGCCCGGCCGGGGGTGAGCCGTAGCCGGGAGGCGGGCCGGCCGGGGGTGAGCCGTAGCCCGGTGACGGCTCGAACGGCGACGGCGACGGGGGCTCGAAGGGCGACGCTGTGGGAGGGCCGCTCTCGGAGCTCCACGCCACGGTCTGGTTCGGATCCGGGCCGGGAACGGCGTCGGGTGGGTACCACTTCCCGTCGGACGCCTGCCACCAGCCTTCACCCTGCGACGTATCGCTCATCTTCGCGGCCTCCCTCGTCTGGAGCCCGGTACCGGCCCCCGGTTCCGACCCTGGATTAGGCCCTGAGCGGTCAGGGCCGGATCGACTCTACTCGGTCACGGTGTCGCCGCTTTGACGCCCTCGCCTACGCTGAGCCAATGGGCATGATCGAGACCGTTCGCTCGGTGGTTCGCTTCAAGCCGATCGAGCTCGATCCGGTGGAGAGGCGCCTCTCCCGAGCAGCCGATGTCGGCGACCTCCGCCGCATCGCGAGGCGCCGACTGCCGGCCGGTGTCTTCGACTACATCGACGGGGGAGCCGAGGACGAGCGCAGCCTCGATGCCAACGTCGCCGGCTTCGAACGGTTGGAGTTCAGGCCCCGGGTGCTGCGCGACGTCTCCAAGATCGACACGAGCACCGCCTTGCTCGGGCAGCCTCGTCCCCTGCCGCTGGTGCTGTCGCCGACCGGGTTCACCCGGATCGCCGATCCCGAAGGTGAGCTCGCCGTGGCCCGGGCGGCAGCCCGGGCGGGAGTCCCCTACAGCCTCTCGACGATGGGGACGCGCTCGATCGAGGAAGTCGCCGCGGTGTCCGACGGCCCGAAGTGGTTCCAGGTGTACACCTGGAAGGATCGGGGGCTGGTGAAGGACCTGGCCGATCGAGCGGCTGCCGCCGGCTACGAGGCGATCCTCCTCACGGTCGATACCGCCGTGCTCGGCCGCCGCGAGCGAGACGTGCGCCGCGGCTACACCCTCCCGCCGAAGATCGGGCTCGACACGATCGTCGACGGCGTCCTGCACCCGAGCTGGACGCTGGGCTTGCTCCGCAACGAGCCGATCACCTTTGCCAGCGTCGCATCCAACAACACCGCCAGCGACGGTTCGACCGCCGTGAGCCTGGCCGAGTACATGAACGCCCAGTTCGACGCTGCGCTCTCGTGGCGAGACGTCGAGTGGCTCCAGTCGGTTTGGAGCGGCCCGATCGTGCTCAAGGGGATCCAGACCGTGGCCGACGCCAAGCTGGCGGTGGAGGTCGGGGTGGCGGGTATCGCCCTGTCGAACCACGGCGGCCGCCAGCTCGACGGCGCGCCGTCGATCATCGAGCTGGTCGAGCCGGTGGCCCAGGAGGTCGGTGGGTCGATCGAGATCCTGTGTGACGGGGGTATCCGCCGGGGCTCCGACATCGTCAAGGCGCTGGCCCTCGGGGCCACCGGCTGCATGATAGGCCGGGCGTACCTCTACGCCCTCGGCGCCGGGGGCGAGCGAGGCGTCGACCACGTGCTGCGGTTCCTGGCCGACGGCATGGAGCGGACGATGGCGCTCACGGGCTGCCAGCAGGTGTCCGACATCACCCGCGACCACGTGACCTGGCGCACCTGATCGACCGTGGCCAGACCCCTTCAGCTCGAGTTCGTGATCTCCGGCGACCACGTGGATCGGCTTCCAGTCAGCGAGGCGGAGGTGGCGATCGTCGGTCGGTCCAACGTCGGAAAGTCGTCGCTGGTCAACGCGCTCGGCAACCGGAAGAAACTGGCCAAGGTGAGCAACACCCCCGGCCGGACCCGGCTCCTCAATCTGTTCGCCGTCGACGGCGGTGGCAGCATCATGGACCTGCCCGGCTACGGCTACGCCACCGCCTCCAAGCAGCTCAGGGCCGGGTGGCGGTCGATGATCGAGGGCTACCTCCTGGGGCGCGAGGGCCTGACAATGGTCGTCGTCCTGATCGACGGAGCGGTCGGTCCGACCAAGCTCGACGTCGAGATGCTCGACTGGCTGCGGGCTCACGGCCTCCCGCACACCGTGGTCGCCACCAAGCACGACAAGGTCAAGGCGTCGAAGCGGCACCGCCGGATGAGGGAGGTGGCCGAGGGCTGCGACCTCGAGGCTGGCGACATCGTGTGGGTCAGCGCCCACAAGGGCACCGGCATCGACAGGCTCCGCTCGCTCGTCCTCACCTGGCTCGAGTAGAACCCCCGAACGGCTGCACGCCGTACAGTCAACGCGGTGCCCGCCGCCCGCCCGCTTCGTCGACCCCGTCGGTCGGTCATGGCCGTCGTCCTCGTCCTCGCCGTCGTCCTCGTCCTCGCCGTCATGAGCGTCCCGATCGGACCGGCGACGGGAGAGGTGGCGGAGACGGCACCGGTCGGCGTGATCCGGCCCGAAGAGGGGGAGGTCGTCCGGCTGTACCGCTCGATCTTCGGGCGCGAGCCCGATCCCGGGGGCTACGACTACTGGGTTGCGCGCCGCGTGGAAGGGGTTCCCCATCACGTGGTCGCCGAGAGCTTCCTCGCCAGCCGCGAGTTCGATCTGCGGTTCGCCCTCGACGACGACGCGGCCTTCGTCGACCTCGTGTACCGGAACGTGCTCGGCCGCGCCGGCGAAGAGCCCGGTGTCGGGTACTGGCTCGCCGAACTGGCCGGTGGGCTCGACCGTAGCGGTCTCGTGCTGTTCTTCGCCGAGTCGCTGGAGCATCGGGCGCTCACCGCCACGACACTGGTCGAGCTCCCGCCGTTCGGCGCTGTCATATCGACGGTCGGCCGCGGCGATCTCCTGTCGTCGTGGCGGCCCGGCTGCCCCGTCCCGCCGGAGGAGCTCCGGTCGATCGAGCTCGACCACGTCGGCTTCGACGGCCTGCACCGTCGGGGCTCCTTGGTCGTCCATCGCTCGGTGGTCGGGGACGTGGTGGCGGTGTTCCGGCGGCTGTACGAGGCCCGGTTCCCGATCGAGCGGATGGAGCCGGTCGATGCCTTCGCCGGCGACGACCTCCGGTCGATGACCGCCAACAACACGAGCGGCTTCAATTGCCGGGCGATCACCGGCGGGCGGACCTGGTCGCGCCATGCCTACGGAACGGCAATCGACCTCAACCCGGTACAGAACCCCTACGTCGCAGGTTCGACGGTGCTACCGGCCGCCGGCGGTGAGTACGTCGATCGCGACCGCTACCACCCCGCCATGATCAGACCCGGTGATATCGTCACCCGGTCCTTCGCCGAGGTCGGTTGGCGCTGGGGTGGTGACTTCGCCACCGTCGCCGACTACCAGCACCTGCAGCGCTGACGATCGGCCGGGCACGCCCGACCGATCGCCGACGCCGTCGGCTCAGGAGGCCTCGGCCTGCATCACCGAGAAGTTGCCGCCCTTGTCGTCGTGGACCACGGCGGTCTGACCGACACCCGGGATCGTGAACGGCCCGTTGACGACCTGGCCCCCGGCGTCCTTGATCTTGGCCAGTGTGGCTTCGATGTCGTCCACCATGAAGTAGACGGCCCAGTGGTTCGGCACCTCGCCCGGCACCTCGTCGGGCATGTTCATCAGCCCGGCCAGGCCGCTCTCGCCGCCCTTGACCACGTTGTAGATGCCCGACGGTCCCATGTCCATCTCGTCGTAGGCCCACCCGAAGACCTGCGAGTAGAACGCCTTGGCGGTGTCGATGTCGCGCGACATCAGCTCGCTCCACGACCAGGTGTCGGGGTCGTTGGCGACCTGGGCGCCGAAGTGCTCGCCAGCCTGCCACACCGAGAACGCGGCCCCCGTCGGGTCGACGAAGATCGCCATCGACCCGGCCTCCATGACCTGCATCGGCGGCATCATCACGGTGCCACCGGCCTCGGTCACCTTGGCCGCCGTCGCCTCGCAGTCCTCGGTGGCGATGTAGTTGTTCCACACCGGTGGCATGGTGCCCATGTCCGGCGGTTGCCCGCCGAGGCCGGCCACCTCTTTGCCGTTCTGGCGGAAGTTGACGTAGATCCGGTTGCCCTCGGGGTCGAACTGATCGACCGCGTCCCAGCCGAAGACCGCCGAGTAGAACGCCTTCGAGGCATCGACATCGGGGCTCATCAGATCGACCCAACACGGGGTTCCCGGATCGTAGGAGCTGAACTCGGTCATGGTTTGGCCTCCTGGCTTGAGCGATGGCAGCGATCGTTGCTGCCGAATCGCTGCCATGATGCCGTCGCTCGCCGGCGTCTGCTCGCGTTCGAGCGTTTTGGCCCCGCCGCCGGCCGATCATTCGCGCCGGGCCGATCCTGGAAGACTGTCACCCGCACGAGCTCTACCTCTACCGCGCCGTCGACGGCGAGGACTGAGCGCGGCTACGCCTTCCTGTCGCCGGCTGAGGGGCTGCTCTGACCCGGTAGTCCGCCGTCGCGTTCGAGCGGTGGCTCCCAGGCGGCCTTCGGTTGGAGCACATCGGCCAGAAGGCCGAATTCGGCCCCCGGCTCCGGTGCGGTGGTGACCTGCTCGGCGATGAACCACTCCGTGCCGAACCGGCGTCGGAAGCCGTCGACGTCGGGGTTCTCCCGGTCCCAGTCGTCGGGGATCTGCGACCGGTGGTGCATGATCGCCTCGATCTTCGTCGACATCCAGGGCTCGCCGGCCACGAAGTGGGTGAGGTCGGCCTCGGCGGCGGCGAAGTTCGGGTCGAGCAAGCCGTCGGAGTCGGGCAGGGAGGCCAGGTACTCCCGGTTGTAGGTGGCGTCGAGCACCCAGCTCGCGGCGAGCGGGCGGGCAGCGGCATGGGCGACGGCGTGAACCTGCTCGTGGTCGGGATGGCCGTAGGTGCCGTTGTCGTCGTAGCCGATGACGGCGTGCACGTGTTCGTCGGCGAGCTGCTCGGCGAGGTCGGCGGCCACCACGTGGGGATCGATGTTGCAGAACGCATCGGGGTGCTCGGTGGTCTCCGTGCCAACCATGCCCGAGTCGGCGT
>JAOTYQ010000743.1 GCA_029861725.1 Acidimicrobiia bacterium
TCGCCCTATCCGGAGGGCTGGGACCAGTTGGAGGCCTTCGAGCGCTACCTCGACGACGTCGACGATCCCGAGGACTTCTACGGGTTCGACCACATCGAGCTGGCCATCGACCACGGCGCACGGGTGACCGGCCACCACCTCCGCTGGGCCCTCGAACGGGGAGCGTCGCTCGACGAGCTCGTCGTGCCCTACGACGACACCTCGCCAGCCCTCGATCGCTCGGAGCGATGGTGGCAGATCTACCGACCCACCTACGGTCCCGACTTGCACTCCACCACCTTCGTCACGGAGCGGACGAGCGCATTCATCTCGGAGGCGGCCGAGCAGGGCCGCCCCTGGTTCGCCTATGCGTCATTCCCCGACCCGCACCACCCGATGGCCGCCCCCGGTCCGTGGTACGACCGCCACGACCCGGCCGACATGGAGCTCCCGCCGACGATCGACGACCCGATGGAGAACGGGCTGAGCCACCTCAAGCGGATCCAGGGTTTCAACGCCGCCGACCAGCGGGGCTGGGTGGCCCCGTTCGGGGCCAGCGACCACGAGCTGGTCAAAGAGGCCATCGCCGCCACCTACGGCGTGATCGAGATGATCGACGACGGGATCGGCAAGATCCTGGCCGCGGTCGAAGCGACGGGCGGAGCCGACAACACCATCGTCGTGTTCACCAGCGACCACGGCGACATGATGGGCGACCACGGCCTGATGATGAAGGGCTTCATGCCCTATCGCGGCACCCAGCAGGTGCCACTCGTCATCGCCACCCCCGACCACGACCCTGCCCGGACGTCGTCGCTGGCCTCCAGCATCGATCTCGGACCGACCCTTCTCGACCTGTGCGGCCTGCCCCTCTTCGACGGCGTCCAGGGACGTTCCCTCCGGCCGCTGCTCGACGATCCCACCGCCACCGTCAGAGACCACGTGCTCGTCGAGGACGACTGCCCACCAGCTCTCGCCGCCGGCCGGCTGACACCGGAGAAGAGCAGAACCGTGGTGACGCCGACACTGCGGTTCACCCGCAACAGCCGGGGCGAGGAGCTGTTGTTCGACATCGACCACGATCCCGACGAGCTCCAGAATCTCGCATCTGTCGACAGCACTCGACGGAGCGAGGCGATCGAGGCGATGATGGAGGCACTCTTGGCCGCCGATGATCTGGCCCGAGGGGCACCGATCACGACCGGCTGAGGAATCCCACCGCCCTCGACCGAAACGAGACGATATGACATCGGCGCAGCTCCACCCGAAGGGCGTCAACCACCTCGCGATCTCCACTGCCGACATGAAGGCACAGCTCGAGTTCTTCTGTGACGTGCTGGGGCTCCCGCTCAAGGCGCTCTACTGGATGCACGGCGTCGAGGGCACGTACCACGGCTTCGTGGAGCTGTCGCCGGAGAGCTACATCGCGTTCGTGCAGCATCCGGAGAACTCGCCCGACATCCAATGGGGCGTCAGCCATGCCGGCAACCCCGGGGCCCCGGTGACGGTTGGAGCCATGCAGCACGTTGCGTTCCACGTCGACGATCTCGACCAGCTCCTGGCGATGCGGGATCGGCTCCGAGACCGGGGCGTGCAGGTGATGGGGCCGATCGATCACGGCTTCTGCCAGTCGATGTACTTCGCCGGCCCCGAGGGGCTCAGCCTCGAGATCGCCTGCGGGGCGGGGATCGACGAAAGGGCGTGGATCGATCCGGAGGTCCAGGGCCTGTGCGGCATCTCCGACGAGGAGGTCGAGGCGATGAAGCGGCCCGCGCCCTACGAGCGCCCCTCGGCCGCCGTGCCGCAACCCGACTTCGACCCGGCCAAGCCAAACATGCATCCCGCCGAGCGGTACGAGAAGGTCATGGCCGTACCCGACGAGGAGATGTGGGCGAACGCCAGCGAGACCACCCCGCCGGTACAGATCTGAGCCATCGGGGCCGACACCCCTACGAGTAGGACAGGCAAGACGTCCGAGCACAATCGAACCACCGGGGCAGGTGACGAGATGAGCAAAGCGATGGTGAGGCGACCCCACCCTCCGATGGCGACGACGCGCTCCCGGAGTCGAGCCCGTGAGATCCGCCCCGATGTCGCCACAGGAGCTACGCCGACGGGAGGCGATCGATGCTGTTCCCAGTCTTGAAGCCGGCTACCTGGGCCGGGCTCCATAGCGATGCTCGGGTTCACGTCTGGATCGGCTCACCCCGCCAACCGTCGGTGGTCGTCGCCTACGCCTGGCACGACGCCGACGAGCGCCTCCGCTACGTCACGACCGCCAACGGCTACGGCCGCAGCGATGACCTCGTTCGCGAGGCTTTCCACAACCTGGAGCATTACACGACCGAATTCGAGCTCGTCGAGGCCGACGGAGACCGCATGCTGGTGTCGGCCGGAAAGCCGCTGACCGCCGAGCGGGTGCTCTGCGAGAGCCACATGCAGACCGCCCACGAGAAGCTGGACGCCGACGAGCTCGTCGTCGCGGTGCCACACCGCGGGCTCCTGCTGGCCTGCGCCCGAGATGGCGGCGAGCAGGTGCGACGGACGATGGCTGCCCTGCATCGCGAAGCCTACGACGAGGCGGTCACCACCGGCGATGAGATCTTCGATCAGCTGATCGTGCTGCGGGAGGGCGCCGTGGCCGAGACGTTCGGCGTCGGTCGGGTCGGTGGGGACTACCTGGAGCGCTGGGATCGAGGGATATCCGGCTGACGTGTCACATTCCGGTGGGTCCGTCCCGTCGAGATGGCATGAGCAACTCCAACCACCACTCCAGAACCACCGAGCCCGACGTCGTCGTCGTCGGGGGCGGGCTGGCGGGCCTGGCCGCCGCCGCGACCGTGGCCGCCGCCGGGCGGACGGTCGTGGTCCACGAGCGCCGAGGTGTGCTCGGCGGCCGGGGCCGCAGCGTC
>JAOTYQ010000160.1 GCA_029861725.1 Acidimicrobiia bacterium
ATCGGCGGCCTCGGGCTCACCGGCATCGGCATCGGCATCGGCGGCCTCGGCGACCGGCTCATCGGCATCGGCATCGACCTGCTCGGCGGTGTCCTCGCCGGTTGCGTCCTCGCCGGTTGTGTCGTCGTCGGCTTCGGTCTCGGCTTCGGCCGCGGTGTTCCACTCCTCGGCGGAGATGGCCGGGCTGCCATCGGCCGGCTGCCACATCTGCTCGCCAGTCCCTGGATCGACGATCCACTCGCCCTCGGCCCACTCCTCGCTCGCGTACTCCTCGGCCCGGAGGGCCTCCTCCTCGAGCTGGGTCTCGCTCTTGATGTCGATCCGCCAGCCGGTCAGCCGGTGGGCGAGGCGGGCGTTCTGCCCTTCTTTGCCGATCGCCAGCGACAGCTGGAAGTCGGGGACGATGACCTCGGCGGTGCCGGTGTCGAAATCGATCCGTACCTCTTTCACCTTGGCCGGCGACAGAGCCTTCGCCACGAACTCGTACGGGTCCTCGCTGTAGGGGATGATGTCGACCTTCTCGCCGTTGAGCTCGTTGACCACCATCCGGACCCGAGAGCCGCGGGCCCCCACGCAGGCGCCAACCGGGTCGACGTTCTGGTCGTTCGACCACACCGAGATCTTCGTGCGGTGGCCGGGCTCACGAGCGCAGGCCTTGATCTCCACGACGCCGTCGGCGATCTCGGGCACCTCGAGCTCGAACAGCCGCTTGATCAGCCCCGGGTGGGTGCGGCTGACCACGATCTGAGGACCCTTGGCCGTGCGGCGGACCTCCACGATGTAGGCCTTGATCCGGTTGCCGTTCTCGCTGCGTGGCCCCATCGACACCTGCTCCGCCTGCGGCAGGAGCGCCTCGACCCGACCGAGGTCGAGCAGGGTGTAACGCGAGTCGGTCTGCTGGACGATGCCGGTGACGATGTCGCCCTCGCGGCCGGCGTACTCCTCGTACTTCTGCTCGCGCTCGACCTCTCTGATCCCCTGGGTGAGGATCTGCTTGGTGGTCTGGGCTGCGATCCGCCCGAAGGTGTCGGGCGTGACGTCGAGCTCGGGACCGATCGGCTCGCCTTCGTCGTCGAGGTCCTGGGCGAACACCCGGATGTCGAACGTGGCCGGGTCGATCGTGACCCAGGAGTACTCGTAGGAGTCCGGCATGCGCTTGTAGGCCGACTCCAAGGCGTTGGCCATGATGCCGAACAGTTTGTCGATCGAGATCCCTCGATCCTCGGCGAGCGCCTGCAGCGCTTCGGTCATCTCATTGCTCATCGCGCACCTCGCGGTTGACGGAGGACTTGTTGTTCGGGGCCTGCTTCGTGGCTGTGGCCTTGCCCGACGATGTCTTCTTCTGCTTCGGGTTCTTCTGCTTCGGGCCGCCGGGCTTGGGGCTCGGGCCCCACTCGAAGACCGTTCGGGCCGAGGCGATGTCGGCCAGGGCGAGTCGACGCCGATCGGGCTCGTCGAGCTCGACCCCGTCGACCTCCACCACATCGAGGTCGATCTCGGCCGGACCTCCCTCGACGACCTTCAACCCGATGAGCTCACCCTTCACTCGGCGTGGCTCGACCGACGGGACGAGCTTGACCACGACCTGCTCACCCACCGCACGCTCGTACTGCGGCGCGCTCTTCAACGGACGCTCGAGACCTGGGCTCGATACCTCCAGCGTGTAGCGGCCCGGCACCGGATCATGTTGATCGAGTATCGGTGAGATCAGGCGGTTAACCTTGGCCAGCGACTCGGTGGTGATGCCGTCGTGCTGATCGACGGTCACCCGGAGCGTTCCGCCGGTGAACTCCACATCGACCAGCTCGACCTCGAGGGTTGCGACGATCGGCTCGAGCAGCTCGTACACTCGCTCCTGGACGCTCATCGGGAAACACCTCCTTCGTACTGGCTTCGTGGCTACGGTTCGTCGTACAGTCGTTCGCTTCGTCGTCGATGTCGCGGTCAGGTCAGGAGCGAGAACTGTCCCGCTCCGGGTACGGACCCGACCGGCACGGGTGCCGGGATGGCCCGCACAGGAGACCAAAGGCGTGGGCCGGAGCCCACGCCTTTCAGCATCGTATCCAGGATACCCGGCCGGAGCGGTCTTGGTGTCCTAGCCTTGCATCATGGGATTTCTGGACTCTCTGAAGGCGTGGCTGAGGACCGAGACGGCAGACCTGAAAGACGCCAAAGGCGATCTCGAGTCCCGACTCGACGACGACCTGACGCGCCGTGAGCGGCTGCTGGAGGAGACACCGACCGATGCGATGGAGCGCCTCCAGGAGGAGATCGCCGACGGCCAATCGGCGTTCGACACCCTGGAGGACAAGATCGGCCATGCTCAGGCCAGGGCCGACGCCGTTGCCGACTTGGGAGCGGAGGAGACCGCAGCGGGTGACCTCAGCGATGACGACCCAGCGGACATCCTCGACCTCGACCCCGAAGAGATCGAGTAGCCCAGCCGGGCTCCGGGGCTGTTCGAGGAGGAACGGGGGCCCTGGCCCGAGAGGTCTAGCCTTCGCGTTGCTTGCGGAGCAGCTCCACGACCTGCTCCGAGGCGTTGGCGTCGTCGCCGCGATCGGCGAGATTCCGGCGACGGTCCTCATCGGCGGCTCGCCGGGCGGCGTCCCGAGTCGCTGAGGCCCGCTCCATGGCGGCGTCCATTCCCTCGGCGTGGATGAACTCGGCCCACTCGACCAGCGTCGGCACCATCTCGTCCTCGGGGACGACGGCCACGTTGGTGCCCTTGATGAACAGGTGACCCCGCTTGTTGCCGGCTGCGATCCCGATGTCGGCGTCACGGGCCTCGCCGGGGCCGTTGACCACGCATCCCATGACGGCTACTTGAAGGGGGATCTCCCGGTCGGCGAACGCCCGCTGGGCGTCGTCGGCCACCTGGTAGACGTCGATCTCTGCCCGACCGCAGGACGGGCAGGCGATCAGGTCGACGTTCTTGCGTTCCCGCAGCCCGAACGACTCGAGCAGCACGCGCCCCAGCCGAGCCTCGTCGACCGGGTCGGAGGTCAACGAGTACCGGATCGTGTCGCCGATGCCCTCGGCCAGCAGGGTGGCGATGCCGGCGGTGGCCTTGACGATGCCCGCCGGAGGTGGGCCGGCTTCGGTGACGCCGAGATGCAGGGGGTGGTCGGTGACCTCCGAAAGCTGACGGTAGGCCTCGATCATGAGCGGCACGTTGGAGGCCTTGACCGAGATCTTGATGAGGTCGAAGTCGACCTCCTGGAAGTAGCCGATCTCCTGGAGGGCCGACTCGACCATGGCCTCCGGGGTGACACGGCCGCCGTAGGCGTCGTAGAGGGCCGGGTCGAGGCTGCCGCCGTTGACCCCGATGCGAATCGGCACACCACGATCCTTGGCCTCCTGGGCGACGACCTTGATGTGCTCCGGCTTGCGGATGTTGCCCGGGTTGAGCCGGAGGCAGTCGACCCCGGCCTCCAGCGCTTCCAGGGCCCGCCGGTACTGGTGGTGGATGTCGGCAACGATCGGGACGGGGCTCCGGGGCACGATCCTGGCCAGGCCCTCGGCCGCCTCCGGCTCGTTGCAGGTACAGCGCACGATGTCGGCACCGGCCGCGGCGAGCTGGTAGATCTGCTGCAGGGTCCCGTCGACGTCGGCGGTCTTGGTGATCGTCATCGACTGGACGGTGATCGGGGCGCCGCCACCAACCGGGACGTCGCCGACCATCACCTGGCGGGTCGTCTTACGAGGAAACGTCACTCCGCTTTCCACATCGCTCCAATCCGCATCGGAGGGCCGACCCAAGGGTACGGGTCGGGGGCGTTGTCGCGGCGGGTCGGGCCACCCATTGGTGGTTCTGCTCAGACCCCGCCCGAGCCCTCATTCAGCCGATCGGGCGGACGATGTCGAGCCAAAGCGTGGTCAGCATCAGGAACCCGAGCACGAACACGACGGCGTAGGTGAGGGGCAAGAGCTTGGCGACATCCATCTGGTAGCGCCGCCCCCGGCGCGACCGGAGTCGTTCGTAGGTGGCGATGGCGGCGTGACCGCCGTCGAGGGGGAGCAGAGGCACGAGGTTGAAGATCCCGACGAAGATGTTGATGAACGCCAGCATCGTCACCGGCACAGCCCAGTCGAAGTCGGGGGCACCGGCGAGGCGGACGACACCGATCATCGACACGGGCCGCCCGGCGGCCTCCTCGGAGCTGAGCTCGACCTCTTCCGAACCGTCGAACACGAGCTGTCCGAGGTTGAAGAACGTCGAGGGGGCGATGAGCCGGGGGATGGCGGTCAGCGAGTTCCAGAACGCGATCCCGAAGTTCTGCACGCCGATGAACGGGCTCTCCCGGGTCCGCTCGAAGTCGGGGGCGACGCCGAGGAAGCCGATCACCTCGCCGTCATCGGTTGGCAGCTCGGCCAACGTCGTCTCGACGGTCCTGGTGACGCCGTCGGATGCCACTTCGAGCGTCACGCCCTCGCCCGGCCGATCTCGCAGGTATTCCTGCAGATCGCCGAAGTTCGTGGTCGAGACGCCATCGACGGCGACGATCGAATCACCGGGTTCCAGCCCGGCGGCGACGGCCGGCGTCTCCCCGGTCTCCAGCCGGGAGATCTCGTTGATCGTCCACCGGTTCGCATCGGGCACGCCGATCACCGACGACAAGACGACGAACAGCAGCAGGGCCTGAACGAAATGCATGAACGACCCGGCGGTGATCACCAGCATCCGGCGGGGGTAACTCTTGTTCTTGTAGGCCCGAGGCTCGTCTTCCGGAGCGCACGGGTCGAGGTTGTTCATCCCGACGATGCGGACGAACGCGCCGAGGGGGAGCAGACGAAGACCGTACTCGGTCTCCCCCCGCCGAAAGGAGAAGAGCCGGGGCCCCATGAACAGGAAGAACTGCGTCGCCTTCATCCCGGTCCACCGGGCGGTCACGAAGTGCCCGAGCTCGTGGAGGAAGATCATGACCATCAAGCCCATGACCACGAGGAAGTACCTCGGCCCGGCCCAGAACCACAGCATGGCGAACAGCCCGATGAGGCTCACCACCCCCAGCGGGTTCGTCCGCTCCTCGCCCTCGGGGACATCGGCCGGGTCGGCCATGACCCAGGGCGAGCTTGGCTGGTCGGAGTTCGGCTGGGAGTCCTTGGGGGAACTGGTGTTCGTCATCCGGGCGTTCTCATCTCGTTGGTGCTCTACGGCCGAGCCATCAGCGAGGTCCGCCCCAGGATCTCGGTGGCTCGACGGCGAGCCTCGGCATCGGCATCCAGTACGCCTTCCAGTGTGTCCGCTGTCGATCCATCATGGACCGCGAGCACGGATTCGATGACATCGGGGATGTCGATCCAGGCGATCCGGCCGGCGAGGAACGCCTCGACGGCCACCTCGTTGGCCGCGCTGAGCCAGGCGGGGGCGGTGCCACCGACACGGCCGGCGGTGAATGCGAGCTCGAGGCAGGGGAACGCCTCGGTGTCGGGGAGCTCGAAGTCGAGCCGCCCGAGCGCGCTCCAGTCGATCCGGCCGTAGGGAACGGGGAATCGATCGGGGTAGGCCAACGCATAGCCAATCGGCAGCCGCATGTCGGGATGTGAGAGCTGGGCGATCGTCGAGCCATCGGAGAAGGTGACCATCGAGTGGACGATCGACTGGGGGTGGACGACGACCTCGATCTCGTCGAACGTGATCCCGTAGCCGGCCGGACCGGCCGGAGTGCCGAACAGCTCGTTGGCCTCGATGACCTCCAGACCCTTGTTCATCAACGTGGAGGAGTCGATCGTGATCTTCGGGCCCATCGACCACGTCGGATGAGCGAGCGCGTCGTCGATCGACACGGTCGCCAGGTCGGCTCGGGCCCGACCCCGAAACGGGCCGCCGGACGCGGTGAGCTGGAGCCGCTCGACCCGATCCTTCACGTCGTTGGCTCGCAGGCACATGTGGATCGCAGCGTGCTCGGAGTCGACCGGGAGCAGCTCAGCCCCCGGGGTCCTGCGGGCGACCTGCACGACCGGGCCCGCTGCGATCAGCGATTCCTTGTTTGCGAGGGCGAGCCGCTTGCCGGCCTGGAGGCAGCCCAGCGTGACCGGTAGGCCGGCGAATCCGACGACGCCGTTGACGGTGACGTCGGCCACCTCGGCGAGATCGGCGAGGGCCGACGGCCCGGCCAGGACCTCGGTGGAGCCCCGGAACATGGCGGCGAGGTCGGCCGACTTGGTTTCGTCACCGATCGCCGCGTAGCGGGGCCGGAAGGCGCGGACCTGCTCGACGAGGAGGTCGAGATTCGAGCCGGCGGCCAGGGCCACGACGTCGTAGCGGTCGGGGTCGGCGGCGACGAGGTCGAGCGTCTGCGTGCCGATGGAACCGGTCGACCCGATCACGCCAACCGTCGTCGTCATGGGACTCAGATCAGCTGGTAGACCACGGCGACGTAGTACGCACCGGGGAGGGCGAACAGCAGGCCGTCGACGCGGTCGAGGACCCCGCCGTGCCCGGGGAGCAGGGTGCCCATGTCCTTGATACCGAGGTCGCGCTTGACCAGCGATTCGGCCAGGTCACCGATCGGCGCCAGCACCCCGACGACGGCCGCCAGGACCATGACGCTCACGAACTCGCTGTTGAACACGCTGATCAGGTCGGTCACGCCGATGGCGAGCCCCGCGAACAGCGCGCCGAAGAAGCCGGTGAGGGTTCCCTCCCAGGTCTTGTTCGGGCTGGCCGAGTGGAACGACTTCGTGCCGTAGGCCCGGCCTCCGAGGTAGGCGAACGTGTCGGATGTGGCGGTGATGATGATCGTGGCCAGCAGCAAGCCGACGCCGTCCTCGGCCTTCAGCATGAGGGCGCCGAACCCGGCGAGACCGCCGATCCACATCACGCCTGTCAGGGTGAGACCAAGGTTGAGGACCGGTCGCTCCGTGTCGGCGCCGGTCAGATACCACAGCATCCCGAACACGACTGCGAGCCCGACGACCAGCGGGTACCCGGCGTCGCCCCGCACGTAGGTGGCTGCCGGGAGGGCCACGGCGCCGACCAGGCCCAGCAGCGTGGCCGGGCGGAGCCCGGCGACTCGCATCGCGTTGAAGAGCTCCATGACGGCCAGGAGGGTGAGGACGCCGATCATGACCATGGTGGGGATCGGCCCGAACCCGAGGGTGACGAACACCACGGCGGCCAAAGCGATCCCGACGATGAACGACTGGCCGAGCCGGCGACCGCCGCCAGAGTCGTCGTAGTCGTCGTAGTCGTCGTAATACTCGTCGTAGTCGTCTGGGTCGGCGTCGAGGACACCGGCCGGTTCGTCGAGATCAATCGGTGGCCGCCCCGCTGGGCGGGGCGATCTCGGTCCTGGGGCGCCGGGATCGAGGACCGACGGGTCGAGCGATACGCCGGAGGGCGGAAGATCGTGGGCGCCCCGCCGTCGGGGCAGCTCACCGGGATCGGCAGCGGCCGGCGGTGGCGTGAACGCACTCGTTGCCGGGTCGCGGGCCGGGCCGGCAGCGTTGGTGCCCGCTCGCGCCGGTGGGGGTACTGCGGCGCTGGCTCGCCGGACCGCAGGGCCTGGCGCCGGCGGCGTGGTCGCTGGCAGCCCTGCCGTTGCTGGCGCCGCGGCGGGGGGCGGTGCCGGTTGGGGCCGGGCGGCTGGCCGGGGGGTGCTGTCTCGGCCCGGAGCCGGATCGGGGCCACTGCGACGCCGAGTGCGGCCACCGAAGGGATCGCCGCCGGTCGGGGCGGGAGGAGCCGGGGCGTCGACCGGTCGACTTCCGGGCGGGCGGTCGAAGACCGATGGTGCCTCGGGCTGAGGTCGGCGAGGCGGGGCCTGCTCGGCGGCCGGCTTCGCTCGACGCCTGGGAGGAGGGGTCGGCGTCGGGTCGACGGAGAGGTCGTCGTCGTCGACGTCGATCAGTCGATCGTGGGTGATCGCCTCGGTGTCGGCGAAGACGTCAGACAGATCGGGACCGGCCCAGTTCGGGTCCTCGCCCCTCCAGCTCGGTCCCTTCACTTCGGCGGCATCGGCCCGGTCGACGGCGAGGGCTGCCGGCACCTGCCCGGTCGCCGGCTCGGCCCAGTGGGCGAGCCCTGCCGCCTCGGCCTCGGCCGCAGCCTGGGCTTCGACGTACTCGACGTCGGTCAGGTCGAGGCTGTCGTCATCGTCGCGAATGATCGGAATCTTGCCGAACGAGCTCGACTCTTGTTCCGGTGGGGGCTCGAACAGGTCGAAGATGCTCTGGCTGGCATCGTCCTGTGACCCCTTGCCGAACCGCCCACGCCTCTTGTTTTCAGCCATGTGCTTCCTTTCGTGAACCGGTTCGGCACGCGGGTTCTGCGTTCGAGATCAGTCGCCGCCCGGGGCGGGCAACGCCGTCACACCTCGAGCAGTTCCTCTTCCTTGCTCGCCAGCGCCCCGTCCACAGTGGCTTCACTTGATCGGGTTATTCGGTCGAGATCCTTCTCGGCCCGCACCAGCTCGTCGCTGGTGAGCTGCTTCTCCTTCTCGGCGCTCTCGAGCTCCTTGCGGGCATCACGGCGGATGTTCCGGATCGAGATCCGGCCCTCCTCGGCCATCTTCTTCACGATCCGGACCAGCTCCCTGCGGCGCTCCTCGGTGAGCGGCGGGAAGTTCAGGCGGAGGGTGCGACCGTCGTTGCTCGGAGACAGGCCCAGGTCGGAGGTCCGAATGGCCCGCTCCACCGCCTCGAGGTTGCTCGGGTCGTGAGGGGTGATGAGGAGCTGGCGAGCTTCCGGCACCGAGATCGAGGCCATCTCGACGAGGCGCATCTCGACGCCGTAGGCCTCGACCGTCATCTTCTCGACGAGGGTCGGGTTGGCTCGTCCGCTGCGGATCGTGGCGAACTCCTCGCGGGAATGGACGACGGCCTTCTCCATGCGCTCCTTGGCGTCATCGAGGATCAGCTCGGCCATTTCGCTCATTCGACTATCGTACCAATGGCCTCACCGCAGAGGAGGCTTCGCAGGTTGCCCTCGGCCATCAGGTCGAAGACCACGATCGGAAGACCGTTCTCCTTGGCGTGGGTGATCGCTGTCGAGTCCATCACCCGCAGGTTGCGGTTGAGGACGTCGAGGTAGGTGAGCTTGTCGATCTTGGTGGCCTCGGGGTTCGTGCGCGGGTCGTCGGTGTAGATCCCGTCGACGCCGCCGTGGGTGCCCTTCAGCAGCACATCGGCGTCGATCTCGACGGCTCGGAGCGCGGCAGAGGTGTCGCTGGTGAAGAACGGGTTGCCTGTGCCGGCGGCGAAGATCACGAGCCGCCCCTTCTCGAGGTGCCGGATCGCCCGGCGGCGGATGTACTCCTCGGCCACCTGCGGCATCCGGATCGCCGACTGGAGCCTGGTTTGGACACCCTGTTGCTCGACGATGTCCTGGAGGGCGAGCGCATTGATGACGGTGGCCAGCATGCCCATGTAGTCGGCCTGGGCCCGGTCGAGCCCGCCCTCGGCCCCCGTCAGGCCACGCCAGATGTTGCCACCGCCGACGACCACGGCGACTTCGATGTCGAGGTCGTGCTTGACGGCGAGGATGTCCTCGGCGATGCCGCGGACGACCTTGCCGTCGATCCCGTACCCGGCCTCACCGGCGAAGGCTTCGCCCGACAACTTGAGCAGGATCCTTCGCCAGCGTGGTTTGATGCCGTCGCTCAAGAGGCCTCCTGGGTTCTCAGGCGGCAGGCCCGAGCCATCGGGCTCGAGGCTGCTTGCCGAAGTAGCTGGTCCGAGTGTACTCCCCCGGCGAATGGCTGGGCGGCCAACGGCCGGCCCGGCGAGATCATCAGCTCACCCCTCACCCACCGACGAGCGCCAGGGCGAAGCGATGGATGGTGCCGTCGCCGATCTTGGCCGCGACCGTCTCCTTGTCGCCGAACACCCCCTGCTCGAGCAGCACCCGCTCGCCGTACCAGGCGTTGAGCCGGCCCTCGACGATCTTGGGCCACGCCTGCTCAGGCTTGCCCTCGACCTTGGTGATCTCGAGCAGTACTGCCCGCTCCTTCTCGACCTCCTCGGCCGGTACGTCGTCGCGGTGCAGGTAGCTCGGCTTGGCGAACGCCACGTGCAGGGCGATCTCGTGAAGGGTGTCGAGGTCGATGCCCTCCCCTTCGATCAGCACCCCGGCCCGGCCCTCGCCGTGCAGGTAGGCGTCGATGACGGCACCGGGCTGGAGCGCATAGCGCTCGACGGTGCCGACGTCGATGTTCTCCTTGACCGTGAGCTTGAGGTTCTCGAGCTCGGCATCCTTGGTCTTCACGGCGTCGGGCCCGTCGGTGAGGACGAGATCGGCCAGCTCCTGGGCGAGCGCGCGGAAGTCATCGGACTTCGCCGCGAAGTCGGTCTCCGACTTGAGGTGCACGAGTGCGGCCGCCGAGTCGTTGCGGGCGACGGCGACGACCCCCTCGGCGTTGTCGCGATCACCACGCCCTGCGGCCTTGGCCAACCCCTTCTCCCGCAGGATCTGAGTGGCGGCCTCGAAGTCGCCGTCGGCCGCGGTGAGGGCCTTCTTGGCGTCCATCATTCCGGCTCCGGTGGCCTTGCGGAGCTCTTGGACGTCCTTGGCACCAAATGCTGGCATTCGTCTTCTTCCTCGTCGTTACGTCGTCGGTGGTGGCCGTGGCTGCTCGACCGGTAGGGGCGGGCGCTGGACCAGGGGTTGCTCTGCTGCGGCTACGGCGTGCTCTCGTCGGCCGGAGTCGTCTCCGGCTCGGGGCTGGGAGCGGGCGCAGCGGCCGTTCCCGACGTCGGTGGCTGATCGACGGCCGGCGGCTCACCGCTCTCCTCGGCTGCGCTCGGATCGGCGCTGACCGGCGGGGCGGCCACAGCGGGATCGGGGCCAGCCGGCGGTGCCGCAGCGGCCGGGGCGGGATCGGCGCTGACCGGCGGGGCGGCCACAGCGGGATCGGCGCTAACCGG
>JAOTYQ010000161.1 GCA_029861725.1 Acidimicrobiia bacterium
ATCACCACGGATTCGGCGTCGGACACGGCGGCACCGAGGTCGGGCTCGTAGGCGACCGAGGCGCCGAAGTGAGCCCGAGCGTTGTCGAGCGCGATCGGGTCGTGGAGCACGACGTCGTAGCCGGCGGCCACCAGCCCCGGCACGATGCGTAGCGTCGGCGACTCCCGGATGTCGTCGGTGCCGGGCTTGAACGCTGCCCCGAGCACCACCACACGAGCCGGTGCGTCGACCGCCCCGACCACCAGATCGACCAGCTTGGCCGGCTGGTGCTCGTTGACCTCGAGCGCTCCTCGCAGCACCGGCACCTCGACGCCCGCAGCTCGGGCGTGGGCAGCCAGCGCCTTGACGTCCTTCGGGAAGCAGCTCCCACCAAACCCGCAACCGGCGAACAGGTAGGTGAGCATGGCCGGGCGGACCCGTTCGCCAGCGGTCGCGGCGTCGGCCAGCAACGGAGCGAATCGGTGATCGAGGTGGACGCCGTCGAGCACGTCGACCACGTCGACGCCGACCGCGGCGGAGAGGTTGCCGATCTCGTTGGAGAACGAGATCAAGGTGGCGAGCAAGGAGTTGGCCGTGTACTTGATCATCTCGGCCGTGCTTGGCGTGGTGGTGATGAGGTCGGTCCCCTCGAACGGGGCGTACACCTCGGCCATCACGGTGCGGGTCCTCTCGTCGATCCCGCCCACCACGATCCGGTCGGGGTCGAGGAAGTCACCGACCGCGACGCCCTCCCGGAGGAACTCAGGGTTCATGCCAACGCCGAAGTCGTCACCGGCCTTGCGGCCCGACGACTCGGCCAACAGGGGCAGCACGACATCCTCGGTCGTTCCCGGCACCACCGTGCTCTTGACCGCCACCACGTGGTAGCCGTCCTTGGTGCCAAGGGCCTCGCCGACCGAGCGGGCGGCGGCGGTGATCTGGGCGAGGTCGATGCGCTCCTCGCCGAACGGTGTGCCGACGGCGATCAGCGTCAGATCGCTGCCGTGAACGGCCGACACCAGGTCGGTGGTTGCCGAGAACCGCTCGCCGAGCACGCCGGCGAGCAGATCGGGCAACCCGTCCTCGTGGATCGGGCACTCGCCGGCGTTGATCCGGCCGACCTTGGCCTCGTCGATGTCGACGCACTGCACGTCGTGGCCGACATGGGCCAGGCACACGCCCGAGACGAGGCCGACATAGCCAGTACCGATGACCGAGAGCTTCATCGTTCGTCCTGCTGCTCGTACCAGAGGAGGGCTCGCTCCAGTCCCTCGTCGATCCCAACCTCCGGCTCGTAGCCGAGCAGCGTTCGAGCCTTGTCGATCACCGGGCAGCGCCGGTTCGGGTTGTCGGTGAGATACTCGGGATCGTCCGAGGTCGCCAGGACGACCTCGCCCTGGTAGTCGAACAGCTTGCGGCCGAGGTCGGTGACCCTGTCGGCCAGCTCCCTCATCGAGATCTCGGGCCGGTCGGTGCCGACGTTGAACGAGTCGCCGGGATGGTCGGCGCTGCCGCCGAGGATCAGGTAGTACCCGGTGATGGCGTCGGCGACGTAGCAGAACGTGCGGGTGGCCGAGCCGTCGCTCAAGAGCACGACGTCGCGGTCGTTCAGCACGTCACGAGCGAGGTCCGGGAGGACCCGCCCGTCGTCGATCCGCAGGCCGGGCCCGTAGTTGTTGAACGGCCGGATGATCCCGATCGGCAGGTCGTACTGGCGGGCGAAGTTGACGCACAGCGTCTCGCCGTACCGCTTCGACTCGTCGTAGCAGGCCCTTGGCCCGGTGCAGCTGACCCGGCCGCGGTAGGTCTCGTCGGTCGGGATGAACTCCGGGTCGGGGTCGCCGTAGATCTCGCTCGTGGAGAAGAACGCGAAGCCCCTCACCGGATGGTCGCCACCGGCCCGGTCCTTCAGGTGATCGAGGAGGAGGCGGAGTCCGTTGACATTGGCGTCCATCGTCTCGATCGGGTACTGCCGGTAGTAGATGGGCGACGCCACCGACGCGGCGTGGATGATCCAATCGAAGCGCGGCTCGTCGACCGGCATGGGGTCGAGCACGCTCCGTGTCACGATGCGAAGGGCCGGATCGTCGAGCTGGCTCAGCCAGTCGGGCACCCCCCGAAGGAAGTTGTCGTGCACCGTCACCCGTAACGGAGCCCGCTCGGGGTTGGCTGCGTTCCACGCCAGCGGAGCCTGGACGAGGTAGTAGCCGAGAAAGCCCGCGCCGCCGGTGATCAACAGGTCGTCGCCGCTCATGTCGGTGAAGACCGTGTCGAGGCGCCTGGACAGCGACGCCAGGTCCTCGCCGACGATGTCGCGGGGGACGGTCGGGGCATCAGCCGTGGTCACCGGTGGAAGTGTACGGGCTCCGCTGGGCAGCGGGGCTCGGCATCGGCCAGGATGTCACCATGAAGATCGGATTGTTCTCCTTCGTCGAAACCATCGACGGCCTGACCGAGATGGCAACCACCGCCAACGAGCAGGGGTTCGAAAGCCTGTGGATCCCTCAGGTGTTCGGCCTCGACACGCTGACCGCTATCGCCGTGGCCGGGCAGACCGTGCCCGACATCACGTTCGCCACCGCGGTGGTCCCGACGTATCCTCGCCACCCGCAGATGCTGGCCCAGCAAGCTCTCACGGTGAACGCAGCCATCGACGGCCGGCTCGTGCTCGGGATCGGCCCGTCCCACCAGCCGGTCGTAGAGGGTTCGTGGGGGATCTCGTTCGACAAGCCCATCCGGCACCTGCGGGAGTACCTGGAGATCCTCATGCCGCTGCTCCACGACAAGAAGGTCCGGTTCAACGGCGAGGCGCTCACGACCCGAGCCGACCTCTCGTTCGACGGACCGGCGCCCAAGGTGATGATGGCGGCGCTCGGGCCGCAATTGCTGAAGGTCACCGGTCGTCTCGCCGACGGGACGATCCTCTGGATGACCGGACCCAAGACGATCGCCACCCACTCGGCTCCGACGATCAAGGAGGCGGCCGAGGCCGCCGGCCGACCGGAGCCCGAGGTCGTCGCCGGCTTCCCGGTCTGCGTCACCGACGGGTCCGCCGGCGACAACGACGAGGCCCGGGAACGGGCAGCCAAGTCGTTCGCCATGTACGGCACGCTCCCCTCGTATCGGGCGATGCTCGACCGTGAGGGCTACGGGGGACCGGCCGACCTGGCGATCATCGGCTCGGTGGGCGAGGTCACGGACCGACTGGGAGAGCTGGACGACGCCGGGGTCTCCACATTCGCCGCTTCGGAGTTCGGCAGCCGCGACCAGCGGGCCGCCACCAGGGACCTGCTCGTCTCGATGCTGTGATCCACCTGCCGATCGGCCGGTATCCGGTGCCGATCGGCAGCACAGCTATCGCTCGGCGGTGGCTTTGATACCGGCCAGCGTTTGCGCCATGCCGGCCCGGACCGCATCGGCCCGGCTTGCCAGCCGCTCCGGGCCGGCGTCGACCAGGGTCGGGGGGAGCTGCTCGACGTCCCAGACCTCGGTCACGGTCGTCGGGCTCGACCCGGCCAGGCGGTAGCTCCACCGCACGTAGGGAGCGTCGGGGTCGCCGGTCACGAACTGGAACTCGGAGCCCGGCTCGGCCTTGGTGACGTGACAGATCACCGACCACTCCCGGTCGCCGATCTTGTTGTGGCCCTCGAATCGGTCACCGACCGCCCCGGTCGCACCGCCGAGCCAGTCGCCTCCGACGTTCTCCAGGCTCCACTCCCCCATCCGGGTGATGTCGGAGACCAACGCATAGACCTCGTCGGCCGAGGCATCGATCTCGACGGTCTCGGTGTGGTACATGCCTGTAACGGTCATCGGGCGTTCCCTTCGGTGCGCGGGCTTGTTGGTTTCGGAGCCGACGGTACCCGCCGACGGCGCCCGGTCTCCAGCCCTCAGCCGGCGCTCACCGCCGCCGGCGCCGGGGCGGTCGGCAGCTCCTCCGGCGATACCGGATCCGGCTGGAGGCGGAACAGGTAGAGCGAGCCGGCGGTAGCGACCAACGCGATCGCGGCGATCGGCACGGTGTTGGTCTCGGTGGCGTCGGCGAGGAAGCCGACGACGGGCGGGTAGACCAGGCTTCCCACCGCCGCAGCCAGGTAGACCCACCCGAGAACCGCCCCGAGGCCCCGAATGCCGAACAGGTGGGCCGAGACCAGGCCGATCAACGCGACGAAGCCGCCGTAGGCCAGGCCGAGCAGCACGGCGTAGGTGACGAGCAGGGCATAGGAGGAGCCGGCGATCAGCAGCACCGAGAACGCGATGGGCTGACCGAGGAAGCACAGCTGCATCATCCGAACCGGCCCGATCCGATCGGACAGGCCGGTGAGGAGCAGGCGCCCGACGATGCTCGCCGCCCCGACGAGGCCGACGAGGAGCGCAGCCCTGGCCGCCGAGATCCCGGCGTCGGTGGCGAACAGCACCGTGAACGCGAACGCCGAGCTCTGTGCGGCCGAGGCGAGCGCCCCACCGATCGCCAGACGCCGAAACGCGGTGGTCCGCAGCACAGCACCGAGGTGGCTCCGGGCAGCCGTCGGCCGCTCGATCGGCGGCCGTTGGAGGAGCAAGCCGCCGAGGAAGAACGTCACGCCCGACACGACGGCCAGCGTGACATAGGCGTCACGCCAACCGTCACGGGCGATCAGCTCGTTGGCCAGCGGCAGCAAGATCAGCGTCCCGAGACCGTTCCCGGTCGCGGCCACGCCCTGGCCGACCGCCCGATACCGGTCGAACCAGCCGGCGACCGCGGCAAAGAGCGGCGACACGAACAACCCACCGCCTACCCCCACCCCGACGCCGTAGGTGAGGTAGCCCTGCCACAGCTCGTCGACCTGGCTCGTGGCCAGCAACCCACCGCTGAACAACAGCCCGCCGGCCCACACCAGAGGCCGGGGGCCGTAGCGGTCGGCCAGGAAGCCGGACGCTGCGCCGGTGCCGAAGAACAGGAACAGCGTGATGGAGAAGACGATCGAGGTCGGGCCGAGGCCGGTGCCGAACTCGTCGGCCATCGCCTCGAAGAACGTCCCGAAGGTGTACACGGTGCCGAACGCGACACCGTTGGTGACCGCGGCGACGATCGCCATCCGCCACGCCTTGGGGGAGTCGATCCCGCTGGTCACAGAGCCGATGCTCGCACGGCCGGGGGCTGAGCGGGTAGTCCGGTCGCCGCCTCGACTCCGTTCGAGGCTCACTCGAGGCGGCGGGACCCGTCCCGACGGAGTTCAGTCGACGCTGATTCGCTTCAGCCGCAGCGTGGGGGGATCGAACGGCACCGGCTCCCGACGCAGGAACGGCGGATCGGGGTGTACGTGGATCTTCCCGAAATCGGTGAACCGATCGAGCCACTCGGCGGGCGAGAGCCGCCGCGGCCCATCGGCCCGTTCGCGAGGGTCAGCTGCCATGACTGACAGCGTAATGGACAGGGGCCGGCGCTGTACACGACGCAGCGGATCACGCCGAGCAGGTCTCGGGACCCCGGGTGACCCGGTCAGCCGGTGAACCAACCGCCGTCCGGGTGGATCAGCTCGCCGGTGACAAAGCTCGACTCATCGCTGACGAGGAACAGCGCAACGTTGGCGATCTCGGTCGGCGTGCCCCGTCGTCCCATCGGCGTGTTGTCGATGACCCGTTCGTAGTACTCATCGACCTCGGCCAGCGCGGCGGTCATGTTCGTCTCGATGAAGCCGGGTCCGATGGCGTTGACCCGGATGCCGAGCGGCGCCAGTGTGCGGGCGGCGTTCTTGGTGAGCATCCACACCCCGGCCTTCGACACGGGATAGCTCGGCGACCCCCACAGCGGATCGACGGCGGCGATCGATGCGATGGTCACGATCGAGCCCGGCTTCTGCTGGTCGAGCATCACCGACGCAGTCGCCTGCAACGATAGGAGCGTGCCCGTGAGGTTAACGTCGAGCACCCGACGCCAGTTGTCGAGATCGAGCTCGGTGAGGGCGGCCGCCGGGTTGGCCGCCATCGCCTCGCCGGCCTGGGCGATCCGCTTCAGCTGGGCCTCGATGTCCCCCGAGCGGTAGTCACCATCGCTCACACCGGCCGCCGTGACCACCGCATCGATCGTCCCGAAGTGCTCGACGGCAGCGGCCGCCATCGCCTCGTTGGCTTGCTGGCTGGCCACGTCGAGCTCGACGAACTCGGCCTGCCCACCGGCCGATCTGATCGCCTCGACCGCAGCGTGCCCGGGCTCGGGGAGGAGATCGGCGATGAGGACGTCGGCCCCCTCGGCGGAGAACCTCTCAGCGCAGGCCCGGCCGATGCCGTTGCTGCCTCCGGTGATCACCGCCACCTTGCCGTCGAGCCGTCCTGCCATCCCACATCCCTTCACCAGCCGCCTACCAGCCGCTGTTCGCAGCCGTGCCAAGCCCTCACGGTACTACCGACCGAGCGGGCCGGGCCCGATGAAGTCGGCGACCTCAGATGGAGCAGGCCCGGCCCGATAGGGTCGGCAATGATGCGCTGCCGACCACCGACCATCGAGAGCGATGGCCGGACGACGCCATGAGTCAGCGGCTGACCGGCCCCAGCACAGGCGACGTCATCGCCGGCCTCTCGGTGGCCATGGTCGCCATCCCCCAGTCGCTGGCCTACGCAGAGCTGGCCGGCCTGCCTGCCCAGCTCGGCCTGTACGCCTCGGCGCTGCCGTCGCTGCTGGCGGCGTTCTTCGTTTCGTCCCGCTACCTCCAGACCGGACCGGTGGCATTGACGTCGCTGCTGACGCTCGGCGCCCTATCGGGCCTGGCGGCGACCGGATCCGACGACTACATCTCGCTCGCCGCCCTGCTGGCGCTCCTCGTCGGGGGGATGCGGCTGGTGTTCGGGCTCGTGAGGCTGGGGAGCTTGGCGTACCTGCTGTCGGAGCCGGTGCTCACCGGGTTCACAACCGGCGCTGCGATCCTCATCGTCTCCTCCCAGCTCCCCCGGGTCTTCGACGTGGAGAGCACGGGTGGCAACGTCCTGGCCAACGCCGCCCGAGCCGTCGTGAGCCTGAACGACTGGGATCCGGCGGCGCTCGCCTTCGCCCTCGGCGCCGCGGTGGTCATCGTCGGTGGGCGCAGGCTCCATCGCCTGTTCCCCGGGGTGCTGGTCGCCGTGATCGGGGGGACGATCATCAGCACGATCACCGGCTACTCGGGCTCGAAGGTCGGCGAGCTCGAAGGGGGCTTCGTCAGCCTCGGCCTCGACCTGCCGTGGAGCTCGGCCGCCGACCTGATCGTCCCCGCCCTGGCGATCGCCCTGGTCGGCTTCGCCGAGCCGTCGTCCATCGCCCGGACCTTCGCCGCCGAGGAGCGACAGCCCTGGGACGCCAACCGCGAGATGGTCAGCCAAGGGGTGGCCAACCTCGCGGCCGCCGTGTCGGGAGCGTTCCCCGTCGGCGGCTCGTTCTCCCGAAGCTCGCTCAACCGCCTGGCGGGAGCGACCAGTGCCTGGTCGGGCGCCATCACCGGCGGGTTCGTGCTGCTCGCGCTACCGCTGACCCCGCTCCTCGCCGAGCTGCCCAGTGCAATTCTCGGCGCGATCGTCATCGTGGCCGTGGTGAAGCTGGTCAAGATCACCGAGCTCGTCGAGTTGGGCTACCAGTCGGTTCCGCAGGCGGCGGTCGGGATCGGCACCCTCGCCATGACCCTGGCGTTCTCGCCCCGCGTCGAGCGCGGGGTGCTCGTCGGGGTCGGGCTGGCGCTGGCCGTGCACCTCTACCGAGAGCTGAACATCACCGCTCGCAGCGAGCTCGAGGGTGCGACACTGACGGTTGCCCCCCAGGGGGTGCTGTGGTTCGCGTCCGTCTCCCAGATCGATCGGGTCATCCGAGCCGAGATCGCCGCGCACCCCGACGTGACGACCGTCGTGCTCGACCTCGTCGGCGTCGGTCGGCTCGACTACACCGGTGCGGCGGCCATGCGGCGCATCGTCAACGAGCTCCTGACCGCCGGCACGAGCGTCGACATCATCAACGTGCCACCGGGGGCGGCCAAAGCCGCCGAGGTCCACCTCCAAACGGGCGAGCCGTCGCTCGATGCCAACCCGCAGCGCCCCTGACCGGGCCCCGGACCGCCGGCTCGCACGCTGGTTCGCTAGGCGTCGTAGCTCGTCGACGTGGTCGGGCCGCCCGAGCCGGTCCAGTCGGTGTGGAAGAACTCACCGCGAGGCCGGTCGATGCGCTCGTACGTGTGGGCTCCGAAGTAGTCGCGCTGGGCCTGAATGAGGTTGGCGGGGAGCCGTCCGCTCCGGAAGCCGTCGTAGAACGCCAAGGCTGACGAGTAGGCGGGCACCGGCACCCCCGCCGAGACCGCGACGGCCACGACCCGACGCATCGCCGGATGGGCGGTGGCCAGCGCGTCGGCGAAGAACTCGTCGAGCACGAGGTTGGCCAGATCGGACGACCGGCGGTACGCCTCGGTGATGTCGTCGAGGAAGCGAGCCCGAATGATGCAGCCGGCCCGCCAGATCGAGGCCACGACCCCGAGGTCGAGGTCCCAGCCGAACTCGGCCGACGCCTCGGCCAGCAGCATGAAGCCCTGCGCATAGGAGATGATCTTCGAGCCGTAGACCGCCAGCTCGATGTCATCGATCGAGAGCTGCCCATCGGTGATCCGCCCATCGGGCCCATCGAGCAGACCAGCGGCCCGGGCCCGGTTGTCGACCAATGAAGAGAGCTGGCGGGCCATGACCGCCTCGCCGATCAGGGTCAGCGGCTGACCCAGCTCCAAGGCGGTCGTCACGGTCCACCGGCCGCTTCCCTTCTGGCCGGCGGCGTCGAGGATCTGGTCGATCACGGCATTCCCGTCGCCATCGGTGGCGGCCAGGATCTCGGCGGTGATGTCGACGAGGTAGGAGTGGAGCACCCCGGCCCGCCAGCGGTCGAAGACCTCGGCCATCGCCTGGTTGTCGCAGCCGAGGGCCGAGAGGACCGCATAGGCCTCGGCCAGCACCTGCATGTCGCCGTACTCGATCCCGTTGTGGACCATCTTCACGAAGTGGCCGCTGCCTCCTGGTCCTAGCCACGCCGTGCATGGGGCGCCGTCGTCGGCTCGAGCCGCGATCGCTTCGAAGATCGGCTCGACCAGCTCCCGGGCGCCGGGCGATCCGCCCGGCATGATCGATGGCCCGTGCCTCGCTCCCTCTTCGCCCCCCGACACCCCGGTCCCGACGTACAGCAGGCCCTGGGCCTCCAGCGACTCCTGCCGTCGGGCGGTATCGGTGTAGAGCGAGTTGCCGCCGTCGATGATGACGTCGCCCCGATCGAGGAGCGGCGCCACCTGGCCGATGACCGCGTCGACCACCGAGCCGGCTCGCACCATCAGCATGATCCGCCGGGGCCGCTCGACGGCGGCAACCAGTTCGCCCAGCTCGGAGGTCGGCACGATCGAGCCGGCGGCGACGTTGGCGGCGCCGACCCCGGCTGCGAACTCGTTGGTCGCGACCTCGGTCCGGTTGTAGACCGCGACCCGGAACCCGTGGTCGGCCATGTTCAACACGAGGTTCTGACCCATGACGGCGAGGCCGACGAGGCCGATGTCGGCGCCGCTCACGAGACGGTGACACGTGTCGGTGACGACACGGCGGGGACGGGCAGCGACGGACGGTCGGTCGGGCTCATCCCCAATGACTACCGCCGATCGGCTCGCCCTGCTACACGAGCGGGGCCTCGAGACCGAGCAGGACCCGGCCGTACATCTCCCGGTTCGTCTCGATGCTGAGCAGCGCGTGCAGGTTGATGCCCTGGAGGTCGCGCAGGAGCTGCCCGATCCGGTTCGACGACTGGAGGCCGCTGCCGCCCGTCGCCAGATAGAGCGACTCGACCGCCTCCAGACAGCGGCGGACGCCCTGGGCGCAGTCCATCCGAACCCGCGCTCGCAGCTCACGCTCCATCGGGGCGCGCCGTCGAGCGTGGTCGTCGATGGCTGCGGCGCTCCTTGTGAGCAGCAGCTCGCCTTCGTCGATTCGGATCGCTGCGTCGCCGAGTAGGCGGTGGGTCGCCGACCAGTCGCTCTGGATCATGCCGGCCCCGTCGCCGGGTGGTGGCTGCACGTAGGCGACCGTGCGCGACGGCACCAGCCTCACGAACTCCTCAAGGCCGGCTCGGGCGGCTCCGACCGCAGCCCCGGTCAGGGCGATCGCCAGCACCGGGGTCGGCGAGGCGAGGTGCAGCCACCCATTCGGGTGGTGGCCGATGCCCGGGGTGGTCCCCGCCGCCAAGGCGCCCAACGACAGGAAACGATGCTCCGGCACGAAGACCCCGTCGACCGAGATGCTGCAGCTCCCCGTGGCCCGGAGCCCGTCGACGTGCCAGTCGTCGTTGAGGACGACGTCGGCCGCCGGGAGCAGGAGATCGCCCTCGTCGACGGCCCTGCCGCTGGCGTCGACGATCTCCGCTCCCAGGACCACCCAGTCGGCGTGCTCACATCCCGAGCCGAACGGCCACCGCCCCGTGAGCCGGTAGCCACCGTCGACCCGCTCGGCCCGGCCCCGAGCGCGGATCACGGCGGCGACCAAGGCGTCGGGATCCGGGCGGTAGACGTCGTCTTGTGCCGCCGGGGGGAAGTGGCCGAGGAGCCACGAGTGGGCGTGAGCGACACCGACGACCCACGCCGTCGACGGACAGCCCTCGGCGATCGCCGACACGATCTGGAGGTGGGTGGAGAGGCCGAGCTCGAACCCCCCGTTGCGCCGGGCCTGCAGCACCCGGAGCAAGCCAGCTGCCCGCAGCTCGTCCACGGTCTCGTCGGGGAGACGCCGACGGTCGGACACGGCGATGGAGCGGTCACGCCAGATCGGCGCCAGGCAGCGAACGCACTCGACGAGCTCGTCCGTGGTGGGCGCCTCGACGATGTCGGTCATCCACCGACACTACCGACGGCTCGGCCGACCGTT